>JAVHOD010000001.1:0-7498 GCA_036169835.1 Minisyncoccota bacterium
TAAAATAATGCGCGATAAGAGACAAGGTGCGCAGAATTTCGCCGGAAACTTTCAAGGTAATGGGGATGACAAAAATCACCCCCAGCTCCTTAAGATGACTGATGTTGTGATATTTTTTCTGAACGAATTTCTCGGCCGCCTCTTTCCACTGCGAACCGAGGACTCTCACTTCTATTTCCCGCTCTTCAAAATCAGCGGCTTTTAAATTTTGATACTGCTTGAAAAATCGGTTATTGAGCCATTCTGAATCTTCCAGAAACCTCAAACTGCTGTAAACCTCCAATAAATCTTCTTTGGCCAGCATTGCCTCTATTGACGAATAGCCCAATGCT
The DNA here is from genome assembly GCA_036169835.1 of Minisyncoccota bacterium. Classification (GTDB taxonomy): domain Bacteria; phylum Patescibacteriota; class Minisyncoccia; order UBA6257; family MFKM01; genus MFKM01. The sequence goes on from JAVHOD010000001.1 coordinate 333, forward strand.
TTCATAACTTTTTGCGGGGGTTCAGCTTTCAAAAATCCTTCGGCGATTTCTTTTCTAAGGAAAAAACCTTTCCGTTTCGGGCAAATGTCTTTGGCTAAATCAACCACCCGCTGGCAATCCCTGGGGTTGGTTAACTCGGGATTCTTCAACATCTGAAAAATCCTTAAATCATCGCTTTCTATTTTTGAAATCAAAGCGTCATAAACGTCCAGGGCCATGGAGTTCCGGCCCAGCCCCAAATTATCCAGCGAATCATCAATCAACTTATCGTTTTCTTCAACCAAAGCATAAAGAAAATTGGATTTGCCGGTAATCCGGTTCAAATCTTTTTCCAAATCCATTACGGCCTGTTTTTCTATTCTTAAAATTCTGGCGATTTTTTCCTGATAAGAATTAGTAATCATACCCAGTTAACTCAATTCCGACATTTCACATATATGCCAGAGTTGATAATTAATGATTTTGTTTTATTTGATTAATCTTGACCTTTACCCAGTATTCCTGTTCGCCTGTAGGCGAACCATCGGAGTTGAGTTACTGGGCATATCTTTAATGTTATATCTTAAATCTTTTGCCAATTCTGTTCAAATTTTCAAGCCGTTAATCGCAGAAAATTTGATAACAGAATTGAGCACCCCGCTCTTTCTAGCCTTCTTTAATACTGTTAATAATTCTTTTTCTCAAATGTCCGATTGAAGAACCATAATGTTTAAGTTGCCCTTCTCTTATTCTAGCATCTTTTTCAGAAAAATAAGCTTCATAATAGACCAATTTCCAATCAGGTTTATCTATTTTGTGTTCTTTCAATCTTCTTTGTATATTTTCGGAATAACCAATATAGATAAAAGAGTTTTTGGAATGTTTCAGAATATACACATAATACATATTCATAGAAAGGGCGGGGTAAAGGTTTTGTTGCCAAAAATCATTTGCCTTTTGGCTATGATTTTTGGACAAAACGCTTAATTTCTAATTTTCCCCAGCGGGGCGACCTTAGGAAATCTTTTTTATTAATAATCCCCTGCTTGGCGCCGATAACTTCAACTTCCGCGGTGGCGTTGGCGCTCCCCAAATAAATGGCGTATTCAACGTCCTGTTTTTGCATCAATCCGGAAACAAAACCGCTGCCGAAAGCGTCGCCGGCGCCGGTGCGGTCAATTATTTTTTTCTCTTTAAAAATTCCGGCCTGCCAGAGAGTTTTTCCGTCTGAGACAATTAATCCTTTCGGGCCCCTGGTCATCACCACGATTCCGTTCACCCATCGGTCTAATTTTTTAAAAACTTCTTTTTCCCGCTGATAAGAAATATCGGTTAAATAAGACGCCTCTTCCTGATTGACGATAAAAACATCGTAATGATTTAAAAGTTCCGGCCGGGCTTTCAGAATTTTCAATTCCCGGCCCCCGGGGTTGCCGGCAATTTTGATTTTATTTTTTTGGGCGAAAGAAAAAAGATTTTGTAAAAGTTTTTCGTTTCCGCCCAAAGAACCGATATAAAACCATTTTGTTTTTAATTTTTTCCAGGGAATTTCTTTTTCCGCCAAATCTTCACCGGCGCCTTTGTAGGAAAGAATGGTCCGCTCCCCGCTCTCGGCCAGAAAAATCACCGAATAGGCGGTTGGGACATCTTTGTCTTTCTGAATAAATTCCGTATTTATTTTTTCTTTCTTAAGAGCGCGGATTATTTCTTCTCCGGAAACATCGGAGCCGACCCGGCAAACGATTGCGGTTTTTAACTCCTGGCGAGCGAAAGTAGCGGCGGTATTCGTTCCCACCCCGCCGGTGGTAAAAGTAATTTTAGGAACTTCTACTTTTGAACCAAAAGGCAGACAAACCCCCTCGCCTACCCGAAAACGGGAATCTTTAATTTTTGTAAAATTTACTCCTTCAAAAAAGGCGTCCCGAGTGGCTGTCCCGATTGTGATTACGTCAAACATTTTTTCTTATTATTAAGTTTAACCTATCGGCGGCTCTAAACAAAATCCCAAAAGTTAATAACTATATTTTGAAATATTGGCAACAACTCCCGCCATCGTCAGGAAAACCGCCAAAGCCGTGCCCCCGTAACTTATAAAAGGCAAGGGAATGCCTGTTAAGGGAATCAACCCCGTAAGCGCCGCAATATGAATAAAAACCTGCAAACCCACGATTAAACCGAAACCTATCACCAAAATTTTAGCGAAATTATCCGGATTTTTACCGGCAATCGCGAAACTTCGCCAAATCAAAAGGAAAAAAGAGACAATCAAGCCGACCGCGCCCACAAAACCCAATTCCTCGGCGATAACGGCGAAAATAGAATCGCCTATGGGCTCCGGCAGATAATGAATTTTTGTCGTTGATTGCCCGTAGCCCCGCCCCCATAACTGGCCCGAACCGATAGCCAGAAGGGTCTGATTCTGCTGATAACTTTTTCCCAAAGGGTCGGCTTGCGGTTCCAAAAAGGCCTTTATCCGGTCAAAACGATAAGGAGTGAAATTAATTGCTAAAAACAAAACCAAAATACCCAAAAGAATAATGGCTAAAATGTACCTGAATCTGGCGCCGCTGATAAAATAAACCGCGACCGCGGAAACGCCGATAATCATAGCCGCGCTGGTTGAATGCTGGACCAATAGAATGCCGCAAATAAAAACCAATAAACAAAGAAGAGGCAGAAAACCGCTGAGAAATTTTTGAGTCCGGTCTTTATTCTTGCTTAGCCAGGCGGCCAAATAAATAAGAAAAGCAAATTTAACAATTTCAGACGGCTGAAAACTGAAGTTGCCCAAAGCAAGCCAGCGTCTGGCGCCGCCGGATGGAACCCCCATGGAAGTGAAAACCAAAATTAAAAGCCCGAGACTAACGAGTAATAAAATCAAACTCATTTTTTCCCAACGCCGATAATAAACATTAGCCGCGATAAAAAATCCCAAAAGGCCGGGAATCAAGCCGTAAATTATCTGATGCTTCAGGTAATAATACGTATCGTTAAATTTTATTTTGCCCAAATCCGAGGAAGCGCTAGCCAACATCGCTAAGCCGAAAGCCGTCAATAAAAAAACCAGTAAAATAAAAAAATAATCGATTCTTTTTGGTCTTGTCTTGGCTCTCATTTTTAAAAAATTAAAAGCTATGTTTTAAAACCTTTCCCGCCAGAAGGCGGTTAATCTCTCCGTTTTCCAAAACAACCGAGCCATTGACCAAGACCTCGCTCGGCTGGCCGTCCCGCATAATCACGATGTCGGCAAAATGGCCTTCGGCGATTAATCCCCGCTCTCTGATATTGAATTTTCGCGCCGGCAAAGAGGTGGCTTTGACAACGGCTTTTTCCAAAGGCATCAGATTTTTTTCCTGAACCAAATTCAAAAATTTCACCGCTCCCCCGGAAGCAATGATGGCGTTTTCCGAAATCGAAAGCTGGGAAAGGGTTTGAAAATCAATATTTTTATACCAAAGCTCGGCCTTCAGCTGAGTTAATTCCATAAGTTTCAATAAAGCTTCGGCCGGCGCGAGATTCTGGGCTTCGCCAAATTGGGTTAAAGATTTTCCTTCAATAAATTTCAAAAAAGGCGGAACTTTGGCGATGGCCAAATCTTCAAATTTAATTTGATCAAAAAAAATCAAAATCCTTTCTCTAATGCTTGGAGTTTTGATATTTGAAAGCATTACCTCCAGGCTTCCGCTTCTGGCCCACTCCGGCAAAAACATATAAATGTCCATCAAATTCGCTTCGGCGAGAAAAATGTCAAAATGAATATGAGCCCGCATTTTTTCTTTTTCTATCAAAGAAGCGATTTCCAGATAATCCTTTTCAAATCCTTTCAATGGCTGAAAACGGCCTATCTCTATATTCGCGCCGGTTTTTCTCGCGAGATTTAAAGTTTCATTAAAAGCCCAAGCCAGCCCCTCGGAATAATTGCGGAGTTGAGTGGCGTAAACGCCTTTGAATTTGGCGGTTGTTTTTACCAACTCTTCTATCTCCCACTTGGAAACATTATGCGAATGAACATAGCTTAAGCCGGTTGAAAGACCGAAAGCCCCTTCTTTCAACCCTTCCTCCAAAACGTATTTAAAAACTTTGATTTCTTTTTCGGTTAAATCGCGCAGATCTTCCCCGACAATCGCGCGGCGAATGGTGGAATGGCCGATCAGGGTTCCGAAATTCACTCCCAATTTTCGCCGCTTCATAATTTTCAAAAATTCAAAAACCGAACGCCAGTTTACATTTACCGGTAAAGAACCGGCCCATTTTCTGATTGATATTAAAGAACCGTCAACTAAAGGCGCCAAAGAGGAGCCGGCGTTGCCGCCAATAATAGTGGTTATTCCCTGTTTTAAAAATTCGCTCTGGCCGGGGTCAGAAAATAAAGTCAGGTAATGGTCGGCGTCGGCATTAATATCAATAAAACCGGGCGTGGTCATCGCTCCCCGGGCGTCAATGACTTTATCGGCGCTTTGATGCGGAAAATTGCCTAAACGATTGATTCGCTCGTGATTTATAAAAATATCGCTTTTAAACGGCGGCTTCCCCGACCCGTCAAAAATCAAGGCGTTTTTAATCAGAACGGTCATTTGAAGTAATTATAACACGGAATAAAAATCAGGACTTCCGCCATTGCCTTTCAGAATCCCGACTTTGTCGAGGATCCTCGATTTTATCGGGACCAGAATAATTTTGCTCCAGTCCCGATTTTGCTGAAGCAAAATCGTGGATCCGCGATGCCTGAAGGCATCGGGACGGCAACCCTCGGCGTCCAAACTCCGCTTCGCGGAGACCAATCTTTGGACGCCTGCGGGATATTCTTCAAGGCAACTGCGTAAGTCCTACGGGAATCGGCTTGCGGGATATTTTCTTAGACAAGTTTGGTTTGCTGTGTTAGTTAGATCTTGGCTGATGAAGAAAAATTTCTCGGTATAATTTATTCCTTTATAAAAACCTTGCCAGAAAGAAAAGCACCAAGCCGATAGCGCTGGCTAAAGCCGAGATAATCCAAAAACGCATCGTCACCTGGGTTTCGGGCCAGCCGATAGCTTCAAAGTGGTGATGGATAGGCGTGGAAAGAAAAATTTTCCGGTGAAAAAATTTTTTGCTTATCGTTTGGGCGATCACCGAAAGAGATTCAATGACTAGAATTATGGCGAAAAACGGTAAAAAAACGGCGGTGTTGGTGAGCATGGCGATGACCCCTAAAGTGACCCCCAAAGACATGGCGCCGGTGTCGCCCATAAAAAATTTAGCGGGATAAATATTAAACCAAAGAAAAGCCAGCAAGGCCCCGATAACCACCGTTTCCATCGCCGCCAAATCATAACGGCCCAAAACAAAAGAAACCACAACCAGAGAACCGAAAGCGAACAGAAGCGTGCCGCCGGCCAAGCCGTCAAGGCCGTCGGTTTCATTGGTTGAAAAAGCGGTCGCAATGATAACAAATATAAAAATAGGAATATACCACCAGCCGATTTGGAAATATCCCAGAAAAGGAACGTAAAAAGTGCTCCAGACAAGATGAAAATAAAACCACCAGGCGCCGACAGCGGCCACTAAAGTATAAAGAATAATTTTCAAACCCATCCGCAATCCCCCGCCCTTGGGACCGATTTTCAATATTCCCAGAATATCGTCAAACAAACCGATAAGGCCGGCAATCAGCATTGCCGCCAAAGGCAGATAGGTCTGGGCGCGATTCACAAAATTAAAATAGCCCCAAAAGCCGTCCGAAACCCTGTCTAATATCAAAAATAAAACAGCCAGAACAATAACCGTTCCCCAGATAATGACTCCGCCCATAGTCGGCGTCTGGGATTTGCCCTGATGAAGCCGCGAAAAAATCGGGGTAGAAGACGCGTCGCGGATATTTTTTTTAGTCAAATCAAATTTGTGAAGAAGCCGGACGACAAACGGCGTCAATAAAAAAGCCGTTCCGAAAGACACGGCCAAAAGAACCAGCATCCTCACCACCTGAAAAATAATTTGAGTGTTATCGGGCATTCCCAGTTAACTCAACTCCGATATTTTATGAAAAATATCAAAGTTGATAATTAATAATTTTATTATACTTGATTAATCTTATTGTTACCCGGCATTACTTTGTTCGCTTGAATTTTAAAAAATTCAAGCGAACCATCGGAGTTGAGTTACTGGGCATTTTTCAAATAATCCAAAAGTTGCTGGGTCTGGCCGAAACGGTCATCCGCTCCCAAAACGATTATTAGAATCCGGCGGTTACCAACTAAAAACAAAGAAACTAAATTTTGTTTTGACTCGTCAATGGTTCCCGTCTTGCCGCCTAAAAAATCGGGCCGCCCGGCGAAATAATTAATATTTTGAAAATCGCCGAAACCTTTTTCCCGGCTATAAGCCAGTATTTCCGGGTGATTATTAATAATATACTTTATTAATTTTCTGATGTCATTAGCCGTTGACTGATTAAGCGGCGAGAGGCCGGTCGGATCACGAAAAACCGTCCGATTCATGCCCAGCTCAACCGCTTTTTTATTCATTAAGTTCACAAATTCCGCCTGGCCGAAAACATAAAAATCCGCGAGGGCTATCGCCGCGTGATTACTGGACGTCAACATCATTATTTTCATCAAGTCATCAACTTTGTATAATTTCCCCGTTTCTAATTTTCCCAAATTTCCTTCAATATTAAGGGCGTTTTCACTGGGCATAATTTCTTCATCGCCGATTTCCTCAATCGCCAAAACCGCGGTCATCAATTTGGTAATGGAAGCCAAGGACCAGGGGGTATCGCTGTTATAACTTATCAAGTCATTGTCATTGTCCAAGTCGGAAACCAAAGCTATTTTTGTGTTAAGAATGGTATCCGGCGACTGTTGGCGGCTGTCTGCTGAAATTTCATTTGAAGCTGATAATTGCAAAGAGGCGGAATTCCCGGATAAAAAACCCCGGGGGATATTAACGACCAGGTTCCCAAAAAAATCAGAACTGCCGCCATAATTTAATTTCGGCAAATTCCGAGGAGATATTTCTTCGGCGCTTACGCCGCTTTGCCCTTCCGAGGCCAAACTGCTGACCGCCACCGATTCCGAAAACGAAGCCGGCTGATTAACAGCCGAGGTTTCGGTTTTTATTCCTTTGGTAACCGACAAAGAAACAAAAATCAAAACAACTAATAATAAAGATTGAAATTTACTGCGCATCCCAGTTAACTCAACTCCGAA
>JAVHOD010000002.1:0-4003 GCA_036169835.1 Minisyncoccota bacterium
CGAAAACATCGGAGAAATAAAAAAGAATCCGGAAAAAATTATGGCTTTTCAGTACGATTTGATTTGCAACGGCTATGAAATCGGCGGCGGCAGTTTAAGGTCTTATAAGCCCGAAATTTTGCAGGCGGTTTTTGAAGTTATGGGCCATAAACCCGAAGAAATCAAAAAACAATTCGGCCATTTACTTGAGGCGTTTTCTTTCGGCGTGCCTCCGCATGGCGGCATTGCTTTGGGATTAGACCGGCTAATAACGATTTTACTTAACGAACCGAATATCCGCGAGGTCATCGCCTTCCCCAAAACCGGCGACGGCCGGGATTTGATGATGTTTGCTCCTTCGGAAGCAAGCCCGCAACAATTAGACGAACTTCATTTGAAGGCGGTGAAGAAGGATTGATTTGTGGTATTATTAAAATAATCTATTATCGTACCTTAAAAATCTTATCCTCAAACCGATATTCTAAAGGAGGTGATGTTATGGACGATTATTATTGGATACACGAATTAGAGCATTTGCTGATAGAGTATCTGAGAGAAGAGCTCGGGAAAGATTTCATCCGTGACAAAGACATGACTTCAGAGGCAGAAAAACATTCTGAAGAGATGATGAACGCCGGTTGTCGCCGTCCGACAATTCCAAGTTCGTTAGGACCTGGCAAAATTGAATTAACAGACATAGAGTCTGCTCCATATAATCAATGGCCGCCTCATTATCAGGAAAAACCGGTAAAGGAAGTAATCGAAAAGCTGGCTCACAAATGTATTTTATCGGAGTATCATTCGGCGTTGCGTTTTTACCAAATTATCGGAGTGGGGATAGCAGTTAAAAAAGGTAGCTCAGGCGAGGCAATCTTTTTTTCTACTGTGCAATTAAGAAAGTAAACCAAAAAAGATTCCGATAATTTATCGGAATCTTTTCTTTCTGAATCAAACTAAAACCTCGCCCGGTGAAATCCTGATAAAAAATCAGGTGGGTGGATGCAGTTTTAGCCCAAGGGCTAAAGCGATTTATCCTCCCGTTGAAAAATTTATTGTGCAGGATTTTACCTTAGCGAGGTTAATATCATTATAGCATAAAGTGAATGTCGGAAACAGACATTTCAAGACCTAAAGTCCGAATAATCCAATAGCGTTTTGATAAGTCTGCTCCGCTATTTTTTCTATGAGTAAACCGCGGATTTCGGCTATTTTTTGAGCCACGTATTTGACATAAAGCGGCTCGTTTCTTTGGCCGCGGTGGGGGACAGGCGCCAAATAAGGGCAGTCGGTTTCAACCAGGATTTTTTGGAGCGGCATATCTCTGATAATGGCGTCATAGTCGGAGGAATAGGTGATTATTCCGGTAAACCCGAGATACAAACCTAAATCCAGATATTGTTTCGCCTGTTGGCTATCGCCCGAAAAACAATGGATGACTCCGGGTGATTTAGAATTTAGAATAGAGGATTTAGAATTTAGGATTTCAATTAACTCATCATAAGCTTCGCGGCAGTGAATAATCAGCGGTTTATCTAATTCTTGAGCTAATTTTAAATGGTTTAAAAATAATTCTTTTTGTTTGACTCTTAGTTGCGGATCGGTAGTCCGATAATAATCCAAACCGGTTTCACCGATTGCCACCACTTTATCGGAATTTTTCGCTAAAGCCAAATATTTTTGGTAATCAAAAACTTCGTCTCCGACGTGGGTAGGGTGGAGTCCGATAGCCGCCCAAATTCCTTTTTCGTAATTTCCGGCGATAGCCACCGCTTTTTCGCTGGTATTATATTGAGAGCCGACATTAATCAGCCAAAGATTTTCCTCAAGGCATTTTTTGATGATTTTATCGTAATCGCCGTTAAAGGCCTTAAAGTTAAGGTGACTGTGGGAATCAAACCCCGTCACCTTTGGAAGATTGCGAAGCTTTTGGTTTTCGTACATATAAAGATTGTCCCAAATTATAGGTTGGGATTATTTTAAAGTATATCAATAAATTCTCGCTTCGGTAAAGAAAAATATCTTCCAAAGGTGCGGGGTCAAAAAACATCTGGCTGTTTGACAATCCTTCCCGCGGTTTGATAATATAGACCCATACCTATGGTTGAGGTAGCTTAAATTTATTTGATATATATGCCTAATCAGAAAGAAAAAACGCTTATTAATTTCAAAAAAGCCCAGAGTTTGGTTGCGAAAATCGTCAAAATGATTGAAGCCGATGAATACTGCATTAATATTATGCAGCAAAATTTGGCGGTAATCGGGCTTTTGAAATCGGCTCATCAGATGCTGATGGAAAATCATCTCAACACCTGTTTTAAGAAAGCTTTTGAATCGAAAAACGAAAAAAGAAAACAGGAGATGATTCAGGAAATTTTGAAAGTAATAAAAATATTAAATAAATAATATAGATTTAATAAAAATATGGATTGTTGCGGAGAAGAACCAAAAAAAGAAACAACGGGAGATCCCGCGGAGGAAATCAAACCCGGTGACGGCGGGAAAAAATATTTGCTTCCGCTGGCTATTCTGATTTCGGCGATTGTTGTTGCCGGAACTTGGGTTTATATCACCGGGTTGAGAGTTCCCCGGCAGAACGGCGCAGGAGCGAGTCGTTCCAGTCAAGCCAGTTTGAAAGACATATTATCGTCTGATGCCGTAACTTTGCCGCTTGAATGGGGGAATCTGGGAGTTGAATTGGTCAACGCCGGCGTTATTGATGAGCAAAAGCTTAAAGCGATTTATTCCCAGCGAGGCGGGCTTACCGAAAAAGATTGGAATCTTATTGATAGCGGTGACAACAAAAATTTAATTCTTACCTCGGCAAATTCGGGATTCATTCTTAATCTTTTATGGGCCCTGGGCTTAAGCAATAAAAACGACATTTTAGAGAAGGGGCCGATGAGCGACCCCCGCTACGGCGGGGCCGGGACTTTCGCTTCAACCGGAGGATGGGGATTGGCTAAAGGCGATGCCATGAACTATTACAGCAAATTCAAGTTTATCAATTTAACACCGGAGCAGCAGGCGTTGGTTGAAAAAGTCAGCAAGGGGATTTATCGACCTTGCTGCGATAATTCAACTTATTTTCCCGACTGCAATCACGGCATGGCTATGCTGGGCCTTTTGGAGTTGATGGCTTCTCAGGGGAAAAGCGAAGCAGAAATGTATCGGATGGCGCTTATTGTCAATTCTTTCTGGTTCCCCAGCAATTACCAGACGATAGCCAAGTTTATGGAAAACAAGGGCGTTCAATGGAAAGACGTGAACCCCCAAGAAGTTTTGGGAGCTAATTTTTCAAGCGGTTCGGGCTATCGCCGGATTTTGACGCAGATTCAGCCGGTTCAGGGTGGCAGTGGCAACAGTTGCGGAATTTAAAAAAGCGCAAATTTAATAAATAATTGAAATCAATAAAATAATATTATGAGGAAAGATTATCTCTTGCCAATAAGTATTTTGGTCGCGGCGCTTATTATCGCCGGAGCTTGGATTTATATTACCGGATTAAAAATTTCTTCCGGCTCGTCAAACACAAATACAACAGTGGAAAAAACAATTCCGGTTTCTAACCCCCAGCAAAATGCTTCGCCGTCCGGGAGCGTCAGCTGCGGAATATAAATTCATATTCAAACCGATTGAAATAAAGCATGAAGAAAAAAATAATAATTTTCGGTATTCTATTGGCGGCCGGCATTTTCGGTTTTGTAATTTACGGTTATTACCAAGCCACGCCGGCCCTCACCAAAGAAACGGCCAGCCGCCCGCAAATTGAAGTTTCCCCGGAATCATATGACTTCGGAGAAATAGCCTTCGGCAAAATAGTCAATACCACTTTCAAAGTGAAAAATTCAGGCAATGAAATTTTGGAAATAAAAAGATTGGCCACTTCCTGCGGCTGCACCACCGCCAAAATCAATAAAGACAAAATCAACCCGGGCGAAGAAGCGGACGTTTTGGTTACTTACGATACCGCCGCCAAGGGCAGCGGCCCCCATCTATCGGATATATGCGCGAGATGCGAGCACCG
>JAVHOD010000002.1:4013-7277 GCA_036169835.1 Minisyncoccota bacterium
TACATATTTTTTTGCTTTTTTTATGAAATCAATATTTATATCAAGAGCAACGACCCGGTTAACCCGCAAATAACAACCACAATTAATGCTTATGTTAAGTAATTTAGCGATAACCAATCTTGCGCCTCTAAAAATGATTTCTCTTGTCTCGGTGACGGGGTTTTTAGACGGTATTCACCCTTGCGCCATTGCTATTTTAATTTTTTTTATTGCGTTTCTGACAATGCTTCAGCGCAGCCTTAAGAATATTTTAATTTTGGGGTTGGTATACGTTTTTGTTATTTACCTGACTTATTTAGCCGTGGGAGTGGGCTTGCTTTCGGGGATAATGCTTTTTGGTCGGCATCATTTTTTTGCCGAATTAGGGTCATGGCTTTTGATTCTGCTTGGATTGATTAATTTAAAAGATTATTTTTATCCGCGGCTTAAACTTAATTTTTTGAACTTTAAATTCCCGGCGCCCTCAAAACAAAAAATCAAAGATCTTTTGCAAAAAGCTACTCTGCCAACAGTAATTATCGCGGCATTCTTAGTCGGTCTTTGCTCTATCCCTTGCTCTGGCGGAATTTATGCGGCCATTACCGCCCTACTCGCTTCCCAAACCACTTTCTTCACCGGCCTTCTCTATCTTTTGCTCTATAATCTGATGTTTGTCATGCCGTTAATTATTTTACTTATTGTGGCGGTTAATCCCCATACTCTTGTTAAATTAGGCGAATGGCAGCAGCAAACCAAATCAGTCCAAAAATTAGCTATGGGTATTTTTATGATAATTTTGGGAGCCGCGATTCTGATATTTTTCGTGTAATTTTATTATTGAATATTATTAAAATAATTAAATTAAACTTATGAGCAAAGAAGAATATTTTATAAAGCAACAGCAAAAAGGAAATGAACAAGCGCGCAAAATGAATCTCAAAAAAACCAAAAAAATATTGGCGATTTCATTGCCGATATTATTGTTTGTCGCCGCAGCGGTCATTTTGTTGAATAATTTTCCCGTTTCTAAAAATCAGACGGCGACGTTAACGGGAACGCCCCGGATTGAGGTCAATCCCAAAGAAATTGATGCCGGCAACGTGCCTATTAACGGCGGATTAGTCAAGAAAGATTTTGAAATAAAAAACACTGGTAGTGGAGACCTGAAGATAGACGATATTTGGACCTCTTGCCACTGTACCAGGGCGGTATTGAAAGTGGCCGGGAAGGAAAGCCCGGAATTCGGCATGGACCACGCGGGTTTCTGGTCTCAAACACTGGCTTCGGGAGAAACCGCCCAATTGGAAGTTATTTTTGATCCGGCTTTTCACGGCCCTCAAGGCGTCGGTCCGGCGGTAAGAGAAATATATCTTTCAACAAACGACCCTCAAAACAAAAAGGCGGCAGTTACCTTGACGGCGAACGTTCTTCCTTGAATCATCTTAATTATGAAAACGATAAATAAAATTACCGAAAATTCTAAACTTAAAGATGTATTGGGAATAAAAGGAGCGGAAGAAATTTTAAAAAAATATAAATTACCCTGCCTTTCCTGCCCGATGGCGAATTTTGAAATAGCGGAATTGGAAATCGGCCAAGTTGCTAAAACGTATAATATTGATTTGAAAAACTTACTAAAGGAATTAAATATTTTACTTAAAAAGTAAAAATATGAAAAAAGAAATTTTTAAAATACAGGGCATGCATTGCGCTTCCTGCGCGATGACGATTGAAAAAGCGGTTTCAAAATTGCCCGGCGTTAAAGTCGCGCAGGTGAATTTCGCGGCGGAAACTTTGCTTGCGGAATTTGACGAGAATCAATTATCGCCGAAAGATTTTAAAGAAACTATCAATTCCGTCGGTTATAAACTTTTAATCCCCGAAGATCGGGAAACAAAATTTGAAACTAGAGAAAAAATCATAGCCGATGGAGAGAAAGAAATGTTTGAAAAATCAGACCGAGATTTTTTGGCGCTTAAGGTCATCGGTATGGATTCGCCTCACTGCGCCATGGTCGTGGAAAAAGCGATAAAAACTTTGCCGGGCATTGAAAAAGTGGAAGTTGATTATAACAACGCCCGGGCAAAAGTGGTTTTTGATCCGCAAAAAGTCAAAGAAGAGCAAATTGAGAAAGTGATTGACGATTCCGGATATGAAGCGATTCGGGAAACTTCCGAAGCGCAGGATCTTTTAGGGCAGGAAAAACAGGAAAGAGAAAAGGAATTGTCTATTTTAAAAAAGAAAATACTGGTCGGCGCGATTCTTTCGGCAATAATTTTTCTGGGCAGTTTTCCGGAATGGTTTTCGTTTATGCCGAAGATTTTCAACAATAACTTCGTTTTGTTGATATTGACGACGCCCGTGCAGTTTTGGGTCGGCGCGCGATTTTATTCCGGTCTTAAAATTCTTTTCAAATACCGAACTGCCGATATGAATACCCTGATTTCGATTGGAACTCTGGCCGCTTATTCTTACAGCGCGGCCGTGACTTTTTTCGCGGGATTTTTCAGCCAGGGCGGGGTGGAACCGAAAATCTATTTTGACACCTCGGCAATTATCATCGTTTTAATTTTACTTGGCCGCTATCTTGAGCTTTTGGCCAAAGGCCGGGCCTCGGAAGCGATTAAAAAACTGATGAAGCTTTCGGCAAAAACGGCGCGAGTTATTCGCGATGGCAAGGAACAAGAAATTTCGATTGAAGAAGTGAAAGCCGGCGATATTATCATTGTCCGGCCCGGAGAAAAAATTCCGGTTGACGGCGAAGTTATCGACGGCCATTCGCAAGTGGACGAATCAATGGTGACCGGCGAAAGCATGCCGGTTTCAAAAGATGCGGGAGCGAAAGTGATTGGTGCCAGCATTAATCAGGTCGGTTCTTTCAAGTTCAAAGCGACGCGGGTTGGCAAAGAGACGGTTCTCGCCCAGATTATAAAAATGGTTGAGCAGGCCCAGGGGTCAAAAGCGCCGATTCAGCGCTTGGCCGATATAATTTCCGGCTATTTCGTTCCGGCCGTAATCGGAGCGGCAATTTTGACATTAATTCTTTGGTTAATTTTTGGTCCGGCGCCGGCTTTTACTTTTGCTTTGGTAAATTTCGTGGCGGTTTTAATTATCGCTTGCCCCTGCGCTTTGGGCCTGGCTGCCCCAATGGCGATGATGGTGGGAATCGGCAAGGGAGCGGAAAAAGGAATTTTAATCCGCGAAGCGGCGGCGCTGGAAACCGCGTATAAAGTTAATGCCGTAATTTTAGATAAAACCGGAACTTTAACCCAAGGCAAACCGGCC
>JAVHOD010000003.1:0-7115 GCA_036169835.1 Minisyncoccota bacterium
GCTCATTGGTAGAGCGCTTCCCTGAAGAGGAAGGCGTACCCAGTTCGATTCTGGGACCCGGCACAAATAAAAAAGTCCCAATAAATCGGGACTTTTAAAAATGGTGGGGGAGCTAAAATCAGAATATCTTTTTTTCCCAAGGGAAAGGAGGTGTGCCGATGGCAGTAGAAACAAGAAATTTCCCATCGACTCTTAACCTTAGGAAAGCAAGCTCCCCCGAAATTTATGAGTTTATTTTAAAAGAGCGTACCTTTACGTAGGTTAGACAATTTTTTTATTCTTGTCAATTCTGTTAATATATTTATATTAAAGTCGCCCCTATAGTTCAACGGATAGAATGCAAGCTTGCGGAGCTTGAAATGTAGGTTCGATTCCTACTGGGGGCACAAAATTAAAAGGTGATGTCTATACAGGCATCGCCTTTTTATTTCTATCAGTGCTCCCGAGAGGATTTGAACCTCTAACCCTTACGGGACGGCGTTCTAAACGCCGCGCGTATGCCAGTTCCGCCACGGGAGCTTTAATTTGACAATTTATAAATTTTATGCTATTTTCATGAATGTTTCAAGATAAGAATGGTTCTTATCTTTTGAAGCGAGTTCTTTAATAATTTTATAAAAGAAAAACTGTAAAAGAAAGGATGGTGGTTGAAATGTTAGAGATTATTTTGGTTGTTATCGGAGCCGGTATTGGTTTTAAGATACTTTTCCCTTTTTTGGCTTTAGCGTTGGCCAAGCATAACCTCTTTTTTACGCTTGTTGAAGAAGGCAATGCTAAAATTTTTATGCATAATAAGGCCTTTAAGCGGGTTGTAATGAAATACAGGGGTTTCTACTTGGATAGCCGCTGGAATGTTAAGCAAAGCCAAAGACAGAAGCAAATGACCGTTGACGAAGCCAAGGTGGCGACGGAAACAGAAAACGAAGCAAGAAGGAACCAGGGAAAGAAAGAATTACCGCTATGGGACGGCAAAGAGAAAAGGAAACAGGAAAAGAAATTGGCGGGTGGCGGATTGGTGTTCGTGGGCTTTTGGCCTTTTTACACCGTTCACACCTATAAATTTCGCTGGCAGTCCGTGAAAGAAGGGAAAGTTGTTCCTCGCGAAGAAGAATTAGATTATGTCTTTGCGAAGGCCGATGTGTATTCTGCCAAGCTGTTGAGCGCGGAAACTATAGGGATGGTGCCGTTGGACATTGAATTGTATCTGACCATAAGAGTGGTTAATCCCTACAAAGCCCTTTTCAGAGCGCGTCAATGGCTAGAATTTACGGTTAACCGCATCTCGCCCCACATCAGACAGTATATTCCTGTCGCGAAAGTAGAGTTCGCAGACCTTATCGGCAAGGACCAGGTGCCTGGCAGCGAGCTTTTCCAATTCCTTGAAGGATCTAGGAAAGGACTTACTGCGGAGGAGAAAAAAAATCTCCGGGAAGACGGTCATGCCGAAAAAGACATTGAGCAAAAGGAACAGACCGGCTGGGGGATCTTAAGGATCCTTCGGGAACTTTATGGTATTGATATCACCGGGATTGAATTCGCCTCAATAACTACAGTGGGTAAGGTTTACGAAGAAGCAGCGGCCAAAGAATGGTCGGCAGAAATGGAAAAGAAAAAGATTCTGATTGAAGCTTCTGCTGAAGCTGAAAAAATACGCATTGTGGCCGAAGCCGAGGCGAAAAAAATAAGAACGGTTTCCGCGGCGATTAAGGAATTTGGAGATATTGGCCTAGCCTCTAAAGCGATGGATACGATTAAAGAGGCCAGTACCAAACCCGGAAATTGGGTGATCCCCAGCAACCTGTTGGATTTCTTAAAAATTGGCGATCAGAGCAAAGGAAAGAAAGGAGGGAATAAGAAATGAAATTCTTATTGATTGGATTTGCGATAGCATTCGTGATTGGAATTTCAATTATTGCCCTCGCTTATTTCTCCGCTCGTTTTAAAGAGGATGAGGCCAAAAGGTCTCAATCCTCGGCCACTAAAAGAAAATTAGGGCCAGTCATGGTCATAATACTTTTAGTTATTCTCCTGATTATGGCGATAGTCGTCATCAGGGGAATCCATCCTAAAGAGCCAACTCATCTTTTTGTGTATAAGCTTACTGCGGGACAGAAAGTTTATACCAGAGTAACAGTAGGCCAAGGCACAAATCTCCAACTTTGGGCGTCCAAACCTTTTTGTGTTGTCGCCGATCAAATAGTACAATTAGCAGACGGGACAGCAAAAAGAGAATCAAGAGAATATTGGATGCCGGACGGAGAAAGTTCTTGGACAGGTGGCGATCCGGTTGGTCTCTTTACTCTCAAAGGAGAGACCGATGGAACCATCGTCAAGATAAAAATTCTTTAAAGTTTTTCAACACAAAACCCCGTTAGATTTATCTAACGGGGTTTTTACTATAAAAAATATACTTTGATTGAAATTAGGCACCTATTAACTGGCGGACGATGAATTCAATGCCTTTGGCGATTAAACCAACGCCGATTGCCACAGCCGCGTAAATCAACTGGTTGGAGGCTGATTTGGTTTTCTCCGGATCTCCGGCGCTGCCCAGATAAGTGAAAGCCGCCATCATAATAAAGATTACAGCGACAAGTAAAAGAATAGTGAAGACCCAATTGATGACGGTATTAAGAATGTTGAGGATGTCTTCAATGTGAGTGACTGGAGTCGGGGGCGTCTGGACGCCTAAAGCCAAAACCAAAGTCGGCAAACTGATTAAAGATATTAGTAAAACAACACTTTTTAATTGTTTAATTTTCATATTTTATTTTCGTCTTTCGACCTTTTGATTAATGACCGCTTAAAAGTTGCTGGATAATCGAGGTGATTCCCCAGGATATTAAGATTATACCATAACCGACGCAAGTCCAGAGGATAATTTCCCTGCCGGTTTTCAGTTTTTCGGGATTGTCGCCCGCCGTTAAAATCTGGAAAGCCGCGAAAAGAATCATCAAAGTGACAAGCGGCGGAGCGATATAAACGCTCAAAGCGTAAGCGATGTTGTTGATTATCTGGCTGATGCTTTCTACTCCCAAAGGATTGGGAATAGTAAAGTCGCCTCCTTGACTGCCCGTGGTTCCTGTACCGGGAAACCCCCCGCTGGAGCCGGGGTTGCCGCCGCTTGATCGCACCGCTAAAACCTTATTAATCCCAAAGACCGCCGTATAAATTTTTACCAGAATATAATTCATATCTATAATCTTAAATCAAAAAATTAAAATTTCAAATTTACCTTGTTATATTAGAATCCTCCTCCTGCCCCACTGCCACCCGTCGCCCCTCCGCCAAATGGCGTTGATACACATTGAATCGTATGCCAGGGCCAGTTTAATCCGCCGGTCAGTAAATTGAAAAAAGTGTTAAGAATCACCCAGGCGCTTAGCATGATAACTATCCCGATTATCGCCGAAAAGATAATGCCCTGGCTTTCTTTGAGTTTGCTCGGGTTGCCGCTATTTATCATCATCATTATTCCGCCATAAATAATAAAAGCCACCGCAAGAGGGAAAGCGATGTCTTTAGTCGAAAAATTGATGATATTTTGACCTAATTGGATGAAATCGCACCAAGTGCAGCTGGTTCCGGAACATTCGGGTACAAGTTTGGCTAAAAATAAAAGATTTAGTAACATTTATCGTTTCATTAATTGGGTGATTTGGGCTTCGGCCTGGTCAATGGCGTTTTTCGCCGTTTGTTTGCCGCTTATCACTGATTCTATCATATCCGAAAAAATAATTTCTACCTGGTTGCTGTCAATTTGGGGCCAGGATTTGGCGGTCAGAGCCTGTTTGGCGAAAACGCCTAACGCCTGGTCATTTATGTATTTCTGGATTAGAGATCTTAGCGCCGGCGGATTCTGGGTTTGCTCAAGATAATTTTCCGCGTTGGCTTGATTGGTTGTCAAAAGAAGAATGAAATCCCAGGCCAAATCCGAATTAGAACTTTTATTAGAAACGGTATAACCCCAGTAATTGGCGTAATTTATCGGGTTTGTTTGGTCGTTTTGAGGCGCCGGCGCCACGGCGAAATTCAAGAAAGGATTTTTGGTTTTAATATATGGCAGCTGATAGGCGTAATTAAAAATCATCGCGACCGAACCTTCGGCAAAAGCGTCCAATGAATAATGGAAGGTATCGTTCCAGGCGTAATCAAAATTCACCGGATTGGTGAAATGGGTGTAAAAAATCAAAGCGTTCAAGCCCGGCGAAACGCCGCCGACACTACTCTGGTTGAAAGTAGCCCGGGTGAAATCCCGGTCAACCATCTGGGCGCCGGCTTGAAGCATTAAAAGATTTAAAAGGTCGGTCGCCCGGTTAATGCTTTTATCAGAACCGCCGATGGCGGCTCCGGCCCGGCTGATTTTTCCGATTTTATCCAGAACTCTGACTATGGGAATAATGTTTTGAAATTCCGTCCAGTTGGTCGGCGCTAAAGCTATTCCGCTTTGATTAAAAATATCTTTGTTATAAATAAGCGTCAGAGTGTCAATTGAAAGAGGAAAGGCATAAATAAGTTTGCTGTCGGTGAAATCTTCTTTGACTACTTCGGGGAAAAGCTGGTCGGTGTAAGCGGTGAGATTTAATTTTTCCTGGGGTAAAGGCGAAATCTTATCATAATGTTTCGGCAGCCAGGTGTTATGAATCATGAAAATATCCGGCCCTTTGCCGGCAGCCATGGCGTTGATTAGCTCTTTCTCATAAGTATTGGGGTCAAACTGGCGATAGTTTATCCGGATTCCGGAATGAAGATTCTGAAACTGGTCAATCACGCTTCGGTAAGCGCCTATTTGGTCATATACCCCCCAAAATTCCAAGGCGGCTTGAACATTTTTTTTAGTGGCTGGCCGCATTCCCGGAATAACGCCCAAAAAAACAAGAATCAGAAATAAAATTACAACTCCGACGATACTGACGATGATTAATTGATTGCGAGTAAGTTTAGTCATGGCGTTTCCCTAAATCCTATATTCTACATTCTATTTTATTATATCGTAATCATTCCCACTAATTTGTCGCCGGGGTCAAGATTCATGATTTTTACGCCTTGAGTTGCCCGGCCGACCAAGCGAATACTGCTAATTTCAGTTTTTAAGATTTGGCCTTTGGCGGAAATGGCCAAAATTTCTTCGGCTTCGTCAATGATTTGGCCGGCGATTATCGGACCGGTTTTGGAAGTGATTTTGGCGGTTTTGATTCCCGAGCCGGCGCGGCGCTGAATTCGGTATTGCTTTACGCTGGTTTGTTTGGCAAACCCGTTAGCCATCACCACTAATAATCGCTGGTCTTTAGCTTCTTTTTTAATAATTATATCAATTCCGCTGACAAAATCGCCTTTTTTGAGTCTGATGGCTTTTACGCCGCCAGCGGTTCGGCCCATGGCTCGGACTTGTTTTTCAGGGAAACGAATGGCCTGGCCCAGAGCCGTAGTCAAAATAATTTCGTCCTGGCCCGAGGAAAGCTTAACCCATTGCAAAAGGTCGCCTTTTTTGAGGTTAATGGCGATCAGACCGTTGCGGCGGATATTGGCGAAATCATCCGGCCTTGTTTTTTTGATAAATCCGTTTTTGGTGGCCATTACCAGAAACGCCGAAGCGTGATTTTTGGGATAACTGATAATGGCGCTGATTTTTTCTTCGGTTGAGAGGTCTAAGAAATTATAAATTGATTTGCCTTTGGCCGTTCGGCTTGCCTGGGGAATTTCATAGGCCTTGGTTTGGAAAACCCGGCCGCGGTCGGTGAAAAACAAAACACTGTCGTGGCTTTTGGCCGTCAGAATTTGGGTTACAAAATCTTCTTCTTTCAGATCAAAGCCGATAAGCCCTTTGCCGCCGCGTTTCTGGCTCCGGAAACTGTCGGGCGCCAATCGTTTGATGTAGCTGGCCTGGCTTAAAGTGATAATGTTGTCTTCCTGGGGAATAAGATCTTCCTCGTGATATTCCTTGACTTCGGTGTTGATGATCTTGCTCCGCCGCGGATTGTCAAAATTATTTTTTAATTCGGTTAATTCGGTTTTGATGATTTTTAGAATTTCTTTGGGATTTTTCAAAATGAATTGGAGGTCGGCAATCAGTTTCCTTTTTTCTTTTAATTCGTCTTCAAGTTTCTGGCGCTCCAGAGCGGCCAGGGTTTGAAGTTTCATTTCTAAAATGGCGTTGGCTTGGACGTCGCTGAATTTGAATTTTTTCACCAGATTTTGGTGGGCGTTTTCGCGGTCTTTTGATTTTTTAATGGTGGCGATGACTTCATCTATTGAGTCCAGGGCTTTCACCAGCCCGGTCAGGATATGCGCCCGTTCTTCGGCTTTTTTTAAATCAAACTCGGTTCTTTTTTTGATGACTTCCTGGCGGTATTTTATCCAGGCGCCGAGAATGTCTTTTAAGGACATCACCTGCGGTTGAATACCGTCAACTAAAGCCAGCATATTCAAATAAAAATTTTTTTGAAGGTCGGTGTGTTTGTAAAGAAAATTAAGAATTTTCTGGGGATTAACGTCGCTTTTTAATTCAATGACGATTCTTAGCCCCTCTCGGTCGCTTTCGTCCCGGATATCTTTGATGCCTTCAATTTTTTTATCCTGGACCAGCTCGGCGATTTTGATGATGAGTTCGGATTTATTCACCTGGTAAGGAATCTCGGTGATTATAATGTCAAAATGTTTTTCTTTGCGTTCCTGAATTTCCGCCATTGCCTGCATGGTGACCGAGCCCTTGCCCAAAGCGTAGGTTTCGGCGATTGATTTGTTGTAAATATAGCCGCCGGTGGGGAAATCCGGGCCGGGAACGATTTTTACCAAATCTTTTATTTCGGCCTGGGGATTGTCAATCAGATATTTGGTCGCTTCAATTATTTCCCCCAAATTATGGGGCGGAATATTGGTCATCATTCCGACGGCGATGCCGTAGGTTCCGTTGACTAAAAGATTCGGGAATTTGGCGGGCAGGACTTTCGGTTCAAGGCGGGTATTGTCGTAATTTGGCTGCCAATCAACGGTTTCTTTTTCAATATCAACCAATAATTCTTCGGCGATTTTTGAAAGCCGACTTTCTGTATATCTGTATGCAGCCGCTGAATCCCCGTCGATTGAGTTATGAACAAAAATTCCTGCCGCTAAAC
>JAVHOD010000004.1:0-6967 GCA_036169835.1 Minisyncoccota bacterium
GAGTTGAGTTACTGGGCATGTTTATAATAATTCTTCTTTTTCTATTAATTCCCTGATATCGCTTTTGATGCTTTTTGGTTTTAATTTGTGTTTTTTATTGAAATTTCTCTGGGCTTCTCTCCGGCGCTCGGCTTCTTTGATGGCCCGGGAGATAGAGCCGGTCATCACGTCGGCGTATAAAATGATTTTGCCTTTGACATTCCGGGCCGCCCGGCCCATCAACTGGATTAAAGAAGTTTCGCTCCGCAAAAATCCTTCACGGTCGGCGTCAAGAATGGCGACAATGGAAACTTCAGGCAAGTCCAGTCCTTCTCTTAATAAATTAACCCCCACCAGAACGTCAAAAACTCCTTTCCGGAAATCCGTCAGAATCCGCGTCCGCTCCAGGGTTTTGGTTTCCGAGTGCATAAAATTGGCTTTGATGTTTTTTTTATCCGTTAAATATCCGGTTAATTCTTCCGCGGTTTTTTTAGTCAAAGTGTTAACCAGCACTCTTTCGTTTTTTGAAGCCGCTATTTTTATTTCTTTGATAATGTCGTCAATCTGGCTTTGATTTTTCTTTTTGTCAAAAACCGGCCGGATTTCCACTTCCGGGTCAATTAAATAAGTCGGCCGGATAATCTGTTCGGCGACCCGGGCCGAGTTTTTGAGTTCATAATCCGAGGGCGTGGCCGAGGTGAAAATTATCGGGCCCACCCTTTTCAAAAATTCCTCGAATTTCAAAGGCCGGTTGTCAATGGCTGAAGGCAGCCGGAATCCATATTCAATCAGGGTTTCTTTCCGGGATTTGTCGCCTTGATACATTCCTCTTACCTGGGGCACGCTGATGTGGGATTCATCAATAATAGTGAGGAAATCCGGCTCCGTATTGTCTGCGTTTGTCTGCGTTGAGGTCTGCGTTGTTCTGCGTTTCTGAGGGAAATAAGAAAGCAGGGTTTCGGGCGGCTGGCCGGCCAGTTTGCCGCTCAAATGCCGGGAATAATTTTCAACGCCGTGGCAATAGCCCATGGTTTTTATCATGGTTAAATCGTTTTTTGTTTTTCTCTCTAATCTCTCGGCTTCAAGAAGTAATTTCTTCTTCTTAAAGAAGGCCAGTCTGTCGGCGAGTTCTTTTTCTATTTCTTTAATGGCTTTTTCCCTTTCCGGTTCGGTGCTGATGAAATGTTTTAGCGGGAAAATTACCAGTTCGTTCTGGTGGTATTTTATTTTCCGGGTTATGTGGTCGATCACCGAGAGTCGGTTAATTTTCTGGTCTTTCAGTTCAATTCGGTAAATAAATTCGCCGGAAGCGGGAATCAATTCAAAAACATCGCCCCGCATCCGGAAAAATCCTCTTTTAAGGTCGGAGTTAGTCCGCTGAAAATGGATTTTTACCAGTTGCCGGGTCAGGTCGCTGCGGGTGATGGTTTTTCCGGTTTCCAGATGAATGGCGGAGCGGAAATAATTCAAAGGCACTCCCAAATTATAAATGCAGGAAACCGAGGCGACGACAATCACGTCTTTTTTCTTCATTAAAGCCGAAGTGGCCAAGTGTCTTAATCGGTCAATTTCTTCATTAATGACCGCTTCTTTTTCAATATAGGTGTCGGTAATGGGCATGTAGGCCTCGGGCTGGTAATAATCGTAATAAGAAACAAAATAGCACACCGTGTTATTCGGAAAAAAAGTTTTGTATTCGCGGTAAAGCTGGGCTGCTAAGGTTTTGTTGGGAGCAATAACTAAGGCCGGTTTATCAAAATAGGAAATGACATTGGCCATGGTGAATGTTTTGCCGCTGCCGGTAACGCCCAGTAATGTCTGAAACCGCTCATTTTTTTTCAGGCCGCCCATTAATTGCTTAATGGCTTGCGGCTGGTCTCCGGCTGGTTTAAAAGGTGATTTAAGTTTAAACATAATTTTAGTTTCTTTTGCTTTTAGTTTTTAAGTATTTAAGTGTTTTTTAGTATGCAAACGCCAAAATCTCCTTGGTTTGGTTCCAAGGGGCGCCTATATCCTAACAAAGGCAGAGGAAAAGTAAAAGAGGTAGATTTTAACTGCTTGAAAATTTAACGGCTCAACGGCAATCACGGTTGAGCCGTTAAAGCCGACTTGCCCGCCGTAGCCCAAAGGGCGTAGGCGGGAGCTTTGTATGAAGGCGGGAAACCCCAAAATTGTGGTAAAATAAAGATGGAATGACAAAAAAAGAACAAACAAAAAAAGGAGAAATTGCGATTTACAAAGCCGCTAAAGGACCGGAATTAAAAGTACGGTTGGAAGAGGAAACGGTGTGGCTTATGCAAAAACAAATTGCGGTTCTTTTTGGCACTAAAAGACCAGCTATAACTAAACATCTTAATAATATTTTTATGTCCGGCGAATTAAACAAAAACTCAGTTAGTTCCATTTTGGAACATACTGCCGCAGACGGAAAAATATATAAAACTCAATTTTATAATTTAGATGCCATTATTTCTGTCGGCTACCGAGTTAATTCCAAGCGCGCGACGCAGTTCCGCATTTGGGCCACAAAAACTCTCAAAAATTATCTCGTTAAGGGCTACGCAATAAACGAAAAGCGGCTTTTGGAAACAAAAGAAAAATTTAACGAATTACAAACCGCCATCGTATTCTTGCAAGAAAAATCAAAAAAGGAACTGCTCAAAGGCCAAGAAGGAGAACTTTTGAGCCTGCTTTCCGGTTATGCCAAGACACTGACTTTATTGGGAGAATATGATAAAGGAAAACTAAAAGAAGTTAAAGGCAAAAAAGCGACTTTTATTTTGACTTATGAAAATTGTTTGAGCATTATTGCAGAATTAAAAAAAGAATTGACGGTTAAAAAAGAAGCTGGTGATTTGTTTGGCCAAGAAAGAGATGGCAGTTTTGAGGGCGTCATTCGCGGTTTGTATCAATCATTTGGCGGGAAAAAATTGTATCCAAATATAGAAGACAAAGCGGCGCACCTTTTGTACTTTATTATCAAAGATCATCCATTTTCTGATGGCAACAAGAGAAGCGGCGCTTTTTTGTTTGTTTATTTTTTGGATAAATCAAATTATCTGTATCGCGCGACCGGCGAGCGGAAAATCAACGACAATACTTTGACGGCGCTCGCGCTATTGGTTGCCACAAGCGATCCAAAAGAAAAAGACGTAATGATAAAAATCATTTTGAATTTGCTCGCGGAATAGTTTGTTAAAAACTACGGCTCAACGGAAACCACCCAAGCAATAGGAACTTTTCTTAAGAATTATTTGGTGGATTTAAAATAATCCTAAGACCCAAAAATCGTGGTAAAATAATGAGGAAATGACGAGAATAAAAGATAAAATTGACAAATCTATCTATGTCTCAAAATATCACAACGTATATAGATGAGGTTTCCGAAAAGTATAAGACTGGCCGGGCGGGTGAACATGCATACCGACCCACTTTCGAAAAACTCATCAAGTCATTAGATCAAAAAATAGGAATTATCAACGACCCTAAGCGTACGGAGTATGGAGCTCCTGATTTTATATTTGTAAGAGGTGATCTAATTGCCGGTTATACCGAAACTAAAGATATTGATGCTGACCTTGATAGAATCGAAAAGACTGAACAAGTAAAACGCTATTTTGGCTACTCAAATCTGATACTCACCAACTATCTTGAGTTCCGTTTTTTTAAAAATGGAGAACGCTACGGAGAGCCAATTATTGTCGGAAAGATCATAAACGATGCAATTCAAACTCAGCAAGAATCATTTGATTCTCTTGAGGATACGATTAAAGATTTTCTTACTGGTAAGTCAGAAGTAATCAAAAGTGGTGCTCGTTTGGCAAAAATCATGGGGGGCAAGGCGCGCCGCATTAGAGACAATGTGAGGCAATTTCTTGAGCATGAATCGGTTAGTAATAAAGAACTCTTTAGTGTTTATGAGACCGTTAAAAAGCTTCTCGTTCACGACCTTACCTTTGAATCATTTGCTGATATGTATGCACAGACGTTGGTGTATGGACTTTTTGTGGCACGTTATCATGATGATTCACCAGATAAATTTACACGCCAAAAAGCTCGCGATCTTGTTCCAGCTTCCAACCCATTTCTTGGAGATTTTTTTGATCACATCGCGGGTCGTAATTTTGAAAAACGGCTTGGATATATTGTAGATGAATTATGTGAGGTTTTTTCATGTGCAAATATCAAAGAACTTATGAGCCAGTATTTCAAAGAGGATTTATTTGGCGAAACTCATGAAAGACCTGATCCTGTTATTCATTTTTATGAAGATTTTTTGAAAGAATACGACGCTGATCTTCGTAAAAAAATGGGCGCATACTATACACCGCTACCCGTTGTGCGTTTTATTATACATTCAGTTGATACGTTATTGCAGAAAGAATTTAAACTGCCTAACGGATTATCTGATACGACGAAGATAGGTTCAGTTCATAAAGTACAAATTCTTGATCCGGCTGTTGGCACGGGTACCTTTCTTAGTGAAACCATACAAACTATTTATCAGAAATTTTCTACCCAAGAAGGTCGTTGGGCAGCTTATGTTCATCACGACTTATTACCTCGATTGTATGGCTTTGAACTAATGATGGCGCCATATACCATTGCTCATTTGAAGATTAGTATGAAGCTTGCAGAAACAGGATTTACTATTTTTAATAAGGGAAAGCGTCTAGGTATTTATCTCACAAACTCGCTTGAAGAAAAAGCAACACAAGCAGATTTGTTCTCCTTAGGTATCGAACAAAGTATCGCCGAGGAATCCAAAGAGGCATCAGTTATAAAGAACGAAACGCCAATTATGGTGGTCATCGGGAATCCGCCATATTCTGCCATTTCATCGAATAAAACCGCAAATTATTTAGTAGAAAAATATAAAGTTGAACCCGGAGGCGTAGTAAAATTGAGAGAAAGAAAAAATTGGTTAGACGATGATTATGTGAAATTCATTTCTTTTGCCGAAAATTTAATAGATAAAAATGGCGAAGGGATTTTGGCATATATAACAAATAATGGCTTTATAGATAATCCGACATTTAGAGGTATGAGGTGGCATTTATTAAAAACTTTTGATGATATCTATATTATAGATTTGCATGGAAGTGCAAATAAAAAGGAAGTGTCACCTGATGGAAGCAAGGATGAAAACGTTTTTAATATAATGCAGGGTGTGTCTATAAATATCTTTGTAAAGAAAGATAAAGACAAAAAAGGCCTAGGTAATATACATAAAATAGATTTGTATGGCAAAAGAGAAAACAAGTTTGATTTTTTAAACAAAAATAGTTTGGAAAGTATAAAATGGAATAAAGTTGAAACAACTTTGCCGAATTTATTTTTTGCCACCAAAGGAGATGCCAAAGATCAAGAGGAATATAGTCACGGCTTTTTTATTGCCAGTCATAGCGGTAGTTTTGATGGACTTTTTATAAAAAATAGTTGTGGCGTAGTTACTATGGGAGACAATTTTATTGTTGATTCGGATAAAGATGTTTTGATAAAAAGATTATCTGATTTTTTAGATAGTGACATTTCTGCGACAGAACTAAAAACGAAATATGAACTTGGGAAAAATTATGCAAACTGGGTAGTTGAGAATAAAACGAAAATTATAATTAATGACGACAAGATAGTAAAATATTCCTATAGACCCTTTGATGATAGATTCACGGTTTTTAATAAAAACCTAATTTGGAGAATAAGGGAAGATGTTATGAAGGATATACCTATAAATGATTTTTCTATGGTTTTCGAAAAATCGTCAAGTAGTTATCAACCGGTAGGAATATATTTATCTAAAAATATTATTGATTGCCATCTAACAGGAGGGCAGAGTTATATTGGAAATTTATATTCAACGGATGATAATAATAAAAAGAAATCAAACCTTAATTCTGAGGTTGTGAGCGAAATAGAAAGAAATGTCGGTAAAGTTTCTCCTGAAGATATTTTTGATTATATTTACGCCGTTCTGCACTCACCGAATTATCGCGAGAAATACAAGGAGTTTTTGAAGATTGATTTTCCGCGTGTGCCATATCCAAAAAACGAGAAAAGTTTCAAACAATTTGTCGCGCTTGGCGGCGAATTGCGCTCGCTTCACCTTCTTGAATCACCGAAGGTAAATCAATTTATCACGACATATCCAGTCCTTGGATCAAATGTTGTTGAGAAAGTAGTTTACAAAGACGGCAAAGTATTTATCAATAAAGACCAGTATTTCGGTAATGTCCCCGAGTTAGCATGGAATTTCTACATCGGTGGCTACCAGCCTGCGCAAAAGTGGCTCAAAGACCGCAAAGGCCGCACTCTCACCAATTCAGATATTGAACATTATCAAAAAATTATCGTTACGCTTGTTGAAACGGATAGAATTATGGAAGAAATAGACAAATAAAGAATCGGGGAGAAAATTTGGCTCATAAGCCGCCAGAGGAGTTGGTGAAATAGATATTAATTTATAAGAAACTCAGTATTAAACATATAAGTGGTTTAATGTAAAAAGTGCCTCGAAAAGGCACTTTCTTGGTTTTTTAAATCTTTAACTCCTTGACTTTTTAATTTTGCTCGATTACAATTAAAACATATTAATATCGGTTTTAGCTTTAATTACCGATGTTTTTAAAACTATTTGACAAACATCAATTATAGATTATAATGAGATAGCGTATTAAATAATAAATTAAACATATGCAAAAAATAACAAAAAGCGAACAAATTATTGAGCAGATAGAAGAGCTTTTAATTCAATTAAGGCAGTCATTAAATGTGTCAGATAGGGACCCATCGCATTATAGAAAAACTCTCGAATCAAATTCCAATCAAGAGCTGAAATTTTCTGGCTTAACTAGCAGGATTTATGAGCTTATAAAAGAAGGAGAATTTTTTAGCGAGCCTAAAAGCCTTTCTGATTTACAAAAAAAATTAAAAGATCGAGGTGTTAACAAGCCAACAACGACAATTATGCCTTCACTAAAACTTTTGATCG
>JAVHOD010000005.1:0-3756 GCA_036169835.1 Minisyncoccota bacterium
ATGGTGTAAAGAATCAGATAAGCGCCAAAAAGCAGGGCAATGCCCCAAAGCGCCTGGAAAATTCGGTCAGCGGCATCTTTTTGGGTAGTAGCGTTGCCGGCTGAAACAATGTATTGAATAGCGCCGAAAATTATCATTCCAAAGGCCAAGGCCCCCGAAATCATCAAAGCAAATTGATAAAAACGGGCGATGTAAGCCGCCGGGCTTTGGGCTGTTTGCTCCGCGGTCGGGCAGGTTCCGCCGGCTATTGGCGAACAAGGAAATTGATATTTTAATTCAGCCGCAGAAACCGACAAAACAGCGAACGAAAGACCGATCAAAATTAAAGAAAGAAAAATTATTTTGTATTTATTGCTGGACATTTAAATTAATTTCTTTAGACCCTAATTCCAAATCATTTTTCAGATTTTGGGCGGCGACCCTGATGTTGATGCTCTGGCCCGAAGGAATCGGCGGCGTAAGAGTCAGCTCTAAAAGATTGTCGCCTCTGATGATTTGACTGTTTACCGACCAATTGAAGATTAATCCTTGAATGCCGGCTATATTGAAAAAATAAGGAATGGCCTGGAAAACGTTTTTGCCTAGGGGAACGGAATTGTTTGTGGGCGAAGGGGTCTTGATAACGATTTCGGGGCTAGTAACGGGGATGTCAACCGAGCCGTTATATTCTTGTTGGTTGTAATTAATAATCACTCGGACAAAATGGGAATCGGTCGCGCCTTTAGTTGCGGTAAAATTGATTTGTTTCAAGCCCTGCCCTCGGCCCAATAATTTTTCATCAAGATACCAGAGAATGTCGGCTTTTGATAAATCCTGAATTTTATTTGTTATCACTAATTCCAAGCCGAGTTTGACGTTGGCGCCGGGCGCGGGCAGAATTTTTCCTTGATATTCCGCCGGCACGAAATTTTGGGCCTGCCAGGTGATTAAAACCCGGGAAGCGGTTTGGGCGGCCGCGGGAAAGACAGAAAGCAAAAAGCAAAAATTAAAAAGTAGAAAAAGAAATAAAATTTTATTTTTTGGGTTCATAAATTTTGTTTATTTCCCAATTTTTCCGGTAGCGGCTCCGGCCACTTGGGCTACCGCCGTTGCTTTCGGGTGATTAGCTAAATAAATTGTCACATTCAAACTGACGGTTTTCCCAAAAGGAAGGTCAAGCCCCAAGAAATTAGCCGCCCCATCCAACAAACTGCCGCTTAGATACCACAACCCTTTTATTCCTTTCATTATAAGCCAAAACTGAATAATTAGCCAAGCGAGCCCAGCCACAATCCATTTAATTACTAAAAGAATTTGTCCGAGTACCGGTATGGCTACTAAAAAAGTTGCCGCTAATTCAAACAAATCCGCCGGGATCACAATCATATTCATCAGAATTATTTCCACTAAACCAATTTTTGGGCTTTGTTCTTCCTCCATTTTAGTTTTTTATGACTTCCGCCGTTGTCCCTCACCCTTATAATTAAGGGTGAGGGAAAGAATATCCCGCAGGCGCTGAAAGCTTGGTTTCGCCGCAGGCGAATTTCAGCGCCGAGGGTTGCCGTCCCGATGCCTTCAGGCATCGCGGATCCACGATTTTGCTTCAGCAAAATCGGGACTGGAGCAAAATTATTCTGGTTCTGAAAGGCGATGGCGGAAGTCATGTTTATTCTTCGGCTTCTTTTTTTTCTAAAAGTTGCTCCGGGTTGGTGGTGATCATTTGGTCTTCGGTGTAAGAAGCGACCACTTTTAAGGCGGCGTGTTTTTGGCCGGCGAAAAACAAGCCTTCCCCTACCGCCGCTTCCAGAAGAAAAGTTTTTTCCACGTCAGTCAGACCGAAAGTTTTAGCGACCAAGTCAATGGTGGCTGGCGCTTGTTTCATCAAAAATTGAAGCGAAGAGTTGTTGATAATCGGCCGGCCGTAAGGAGAGCCCAGAAAATCTTCCACGTCTTGGGTGATAGTCGTTACGCCCAGATAATATTTTCTAGCTCTTTTGGCCAAGCCGAAAAGGAAAGAAGCGCTGTCGGCATATTTCATCATCCACCAGGCCTCGTCAATGACCACAATTCTCTTTTTAAGTTCAGTTCGGATAAGATTCCAGAGAAAATTAAGAATGATATACATCGCGATCGGCCGCAGTTCGTCTTCCAGGTCGCGGATGGAAAAAACTACCAGACGGTTTTTAATATTGACGTTGGTCGGCTGATTGGCGAAACCGGCGTAAGAACCGCGGGTGAATTTTTCCAGCCGTTTCCCCAAACCGGCTCCGCCTTCGGTGTTTTCCAGAATGGTTTGGAGGTCTTCCATTAAAGGCGGTTGGGCTTTAGAAAAATCCTTTTCTGGAGTGATGTCGCGGGAAGCGTAGGTTTCCAAAATTGTTCGGTCCAATATCGCGTCTTCTTCCGGGCTGACTTCGCCAAGCATCAATTTAACCAAACCACCAGATTAAGAACGTGCGATTTGAATACTTCCGCCGGTTCTTCGTCTTTGGGAACAACGGGAATTTCAAATGGGTTGATGTGGTTGGCCGAGGTCAGGGAGATTCTGAAATAGCTGCCGCCGATGGCATCCGCCAGATTTTGGTATTCATTTTCCGGGTCAATAATAATAACGTCCGTTCCCATCATCATTGAACGCAGGACTTCCAGTTTGGCAAAATAACTTTTTCCGGCGCCGGCCTTGGCGAAAACGGTGAAATTGGCGTTTTCCAAAGAAAACCGGTCAAAAATCACCAAACTGTTATTGCTTAAATTAACGCCATAAAGGATGCCTTCATCGGAAGTCAGGTCCGCCGAAATAAACGGGAAAACCGAAGAAGCGGGCCCGGAATTAAGCGGCGTGCGAATCGCTATTTTGTCCGCGCCTAAAGGCAAGACCGAAGAAAAGGCCTCCGGTTGCTGGAAAAGCGCCGGCTTGATATAAACCAGTTTGCTTTCTAAGAGCGAGACGATAAGATTTTCCAAACGCGCCAATTCTTTGGGGTCGCTTCCGTAAATAGTAATATAAATTCCCACTTCAAAAAGTTTTTCCTGGGCTTGTTGGAGCGCATCCCGGAGATTTTCCACGTCTTGGTAAGCGGTTTCAAGCATTGGGTCGCGGACCAGTCCTTTTTCTTCCCGTACCATTATTTGGGCTTGAATTTGAGCGGTTTTTTTCCGGAGATTTCGCAAGGCCAAGGCCGTATCAATGGGATGGATATGAACGGCGATATCAAGAACTTCCGCTAAATTTATAATCGGCGAGAACCAGCCGCTGGTTAAATAGCGGGGGTAAGTGAAAAGGAAAAAAGTTTTGACATATTTTTCCCCGAGCTTAAGATAGCCGGCGTTAACCTCCAGGCCCGCCGGGGCGATGATGTCTTTAATGTCTTTGCCGGAAGCCGTATACCCTTTTGGAATTTCTATTTTTGCCATATTTATTAAAATTTATGAACCTTTGGTGATATAAATTTTATCATAAATTTGAGCACCCAGCACATAACTTATTATGTGCTGGGTGAAGGTTTTCTGGACAAATTTTGTTCGTCCTCCAGACTCCAAAATTTGTAGAAAGCCCTTCATTATTCTTTGGCGATTTCCAATTCCCCTCTTTCGATTAATTGGGGGTTATAAAGATTGTAAACAAGCTCAACGGATTCTTCGGTGCCAAGCGGAACCGCCCGCAATCCGATTTGCTGAAGGCCGGCAATCACCTGGTCCACTCTTTGATTAAGTTGCTGGAGATTTTGCTGGAGATTTTCGGTTTGAGCGGCCTGGTTTTGGGCGGCCGAAGTTTTT
>JAVHOD010000005.1:3856-6904 GCA_036169835.1 Minisyncoccota bacterium
GGCACAACCACGAAAAAAGTTTTATCCATAATGGCGTTGTTGGCCACAAAGGACTTAATGAATTCCAGGTATTCGGCGATCTGGGTTTTTAATAATTCGTTGGTTTCTTGATTTTCGCGTTCTTGGAGCTTTGAAAGGTAGGATTCAATATTCAGGCGGCGGGAATGAATGAAAATCTGGATGGAAAAGTCCAGGGCGTTCAAGAGATTTTGATAGCCGTAAGTCATCAGGTCCTGTTCTTGTTCGGATTTTAAATCAAAATTCACCCCGCTCACCATTAACAACTGGCGTAAAGCGCCGTTTTTAAGAAAAATTACGCCGTCGCGAACTTCCTGAAGTTCCACGAATTCCTGGGTTGATAATGTTTTGGGCATAGGTTAATTATAGAATATAAAATCTCAAATCTAAAATCTCAAATGTACAAATAAAATGTTAAATCTTTTAAACCATAGATTTTTTTAGATGTATTTTTGAGATTTGAGATTTAATTTTTGAGATTATCTACCGATAATCCACTCTTTTCGCCGCTTGTTTTTCGCCGGTGGATTTTCGGAAAACCTGATAGCGTTCTTGGACGTTTCGCATGGCGGATTTTTCTCCCGGCAGAGGCAAACGGCTGGTTAAAATTTTTTGGCCGAGGGATTTTATTTTTTGTTGGAAGCCCAGTTCTTTTTTGATTTCTTCAATTTGCTTCGCTTCTTCCGGCAAAATTATTTCTTCTTTTTCAATTTCTCTTTTCCAAAAATAAACCCGCGGCCGCCAGTAATAAAATAAAGCGGAAAAAAGGACCTTAGTCAGGGACTGGCCGTTGATTTCTATCAGAGCCAGCGCGCTGGCCGCTCCGAGCAAAATAATGCTGGCCATAAACCAAAGCCAGAATTGAAAAATAAAAAACATAAGAAAACTCAAGCCGCAAGCCGCGGCGATATAGAAAAATTGCTGGAGGGTTAAAGGCCCGACAATTCTTTCTTTGACTTCGTAATATTGAGGAACTTGAAACTGCATGTCATGAATATTAATTTATTGGGATTTATTTTTCAGATTGATTATATTTCCATCTAATTTTACTTCGTTTGGATTTTTATTTTCTCTTGTCACGCTAAAAGAATCAAGATTGATGACTGTTGGTCCGGTTGACTTGACGGGCGGTTCGGGTTTAGTCGCCGGCGCCGTTGGCGTTATCGGCTTTGACAGTTCCGGTTTTATAATGGGCGTCTCAATTTTCTGAGGCGGAATTTCTTTCGGTGTTTGCCCTTCCGGCTTACCCTGTCTGCCCGCCGAAGCTTCAGCGGAGGCGGGAGTTTTACCGAAGGTAGCGGGGATCTCCACTTCCCGATAATGGACTATCCTCTGTTTCGGGGTTTCGGTTTTGGCGATGACTGGTTTTTTTTTCTCTTCGGTTTTTTGGCCGAAAGTTTCTAACTCCACTTTAATCGGCGATTCCGGCGTTTTGGATCTTTCTTTTTTAAACCAACCCATGGTTGGCATTGTTGTTTTCTTTTTTTCGGTAAACGCCCTGGCTTCGGTTTCCTGGTGGATAATAAACGGCTTTTCGGCGGAAATCGGCTTCGGAGCAATAACCGGTTCAATTTTTGGCGGCCGGATTTCGGTTTTCGGCAATTCGGTTATTTCAACGGGCTTTGCCACGACTTCCGGCTTAGGCGCCACCGGTTTAAATTCAATTTCTTTTTCAATTTTTATCTCGGTCTCCGGTTTAGTTGGTGGTTTTATTTCCGGGATTGCATTTACCGGGCTATAAACTTTTTCTAAATCTATTCTCAATGGGGCAAAAATTTTTCTATTAATTTCATGGCTGATGGAATTGGCAATTTGAGGATTCAAATTTAGTGTCTCTTGGATTTCCCGAGCCAGGTCATCGGGGTGAAGAAAGCCGAAAATCACATCGCCGACCATCATCGCCATGATAGAAATTTTTTCCTCAGACAGATGATTAAGGGTGCCGACTTGCCAAACAATATTGGCGTTAATTTCGGAAAACAAGGCCTCTTTCAGGTTCTCTGGTAAGGCATCCCATCTCTCTAAAACTTGTTGTCGTGAGATTTGAAGCATAAATTAAATTATTGATTTGTCGGCCCGGCGGGGGTCCAACCTTCCTCACCGTACATAAGCCGCCTAGCAAGCGCGCCTTTCCCTTTCGAGTTTAACGCTTTTCTCGCCTGCTCAACCTTAGTTTCAACTGTATCTCTATCTATGGCTTTTGGTGCATATCTTTCAAAGTTATCAATTCCCCAGTTCATCGTATCCGAATAATATTTCAAATCCTTACCCTTAATTTTAGGCGTAATTTTAGAATAAGCTCCGGGATCCCACTCGGCAAAAGCGCCGGCTAATTGTTGTTGGAGATGCTGAAGTTTCTTACCTTCTGTTGTCAGTAGCTTTTTGTCGTCTATTGTTGCAAAAATGTCATCCCATTGACCTTTGGCATAGTCTTTTGGAGAGAGAGAGCGAACGAATTTGTCTGTCGCTTCTTTATATCCGTCAGTGCCTTCAGCCGCTATCATTTCAAAGCTTCTGCCCATTGCCTTTTCAAAGTCTTTAACGTTAAGCCCCGCGGTTTTGAAATCTTTTTCTATATTGCCCGATGTTTTGGGATCAAAAAAGAATTTATTCATTGTATCCTTGCTCATATCTCTCTTCTTGGCTAATTCTTCAAGAATGACAGCTCGTCTTACGCCGACTGAGGATTGCGCTTCAATATTTAATCTCTGAGGCGACATGCCCGCGATTTGTTTCCGATATTGTTCGGCAGGCACCCGTTCCGCTTGGGCACCCAAACGGTTAATTCCCTGGCCAAGCCATTTTGCCGGGGCGAATTTTGAATTGGCCAAATTCCTGGTCCAGCCTCTGGCTTTTTCAGATCCGGTTATTTTCCCAACGCCTTCCCAGGCTTTTCTGCCGGCAAATCCCTTGATCCCCTTGCCTGCCGCCGACGCCACATTCAAAAAGGTTTTTGCTCCGCCGATTCCCAATTTGTCGGAGATTATCAGTCCGAACATCAAAAATCCGCCCACTATGACTAAATTAATA
>JAVHOD010000006.1:0-841 GCA_036169835.1 Minisyncoccota bacterium
AAGATACTTTTTATACCTTTTTTGGTAATTGGCAATGTATGTTCGGCTTTTATGTATAGAATTTGCCGCCAAAGAAAAACTTAAAATTGTCAAAGATCGCGGCGAAGCCACTCAAATTTTGGGGGGCTGGCCGTCGCCGCCGCAGACGGCGAAATGCGTTCGAACTATTTTCAGAATAGAGCACTAATTTACCAAACATAAAACCGCTAATTAAGCGGTTTTATTTTGAAGAGGAAGAATTTTTCTGACAATCAAATAACTGAAAAGCGCGATTAAAATTCCGCCTAAAATATCCGAGGGCCAGTGGATGCCGGCGGCGATTCTCGCCAAACCCATTAAAATAACGCCGGCGACAAAAAACCAGGCCCATTTCCGATTTATCAAAAAAACAACTAAAACCAGAACAAAATAAAAAGTCATATGACCGGAAGGGAAAGAACCGCTGAAATCGCGGACTAGAGGCGTAAGATTGAGAGCCAGAAAAGGTCTTAATCGGTGATAGAAAAATCTGATGATTTCCGTAATCAGCCCCCGGCTGATAATTGCCGAGAGGATAAAAACCGAAAAAACATAAAGTTGGCGGCGCCAATCTTTTACTTTCGCAAGCAATAGGAAAACCGCCAAAGCTAATAAAACATACTGGAGGTAGCCGGCCAAAAAAACAATCAGCCCGTCAAAAAATTTATTTTGATGGCTTAAGCCGTTTATGAGATGGAATAGCGAATAATCAAAGGAGTTCATTTTTTAAGAATTAAGAATTTAGGAGTTAGAATTTAGGAATGTTTACGTTCGTTTTGCTAAATCCTAAATTCTATATTCTAAATCCTATCGAGAAACAAAC
>JAVHOD010000006.1:851-6587 GCA_036169835.1 Minisyncoccota bacterium
TAAATAGCGGGCTCTTTTTATGGCTTGCGCCAGTTTTCTCTGGTGCTTGGCGCACAAACCGGAATATCG
Source organism: Minisyncoccota bacterium (assembly GCA_036169835.1). Lineage (GTDB taxonomy): Bacteria > Patescibacteriota > Minisyncoccia > UBA6257 > MFKM01 > MFKM01. Next base: position 921 of record JAVHOD010000006.1, read on the forward strand.
CGGGTCAATGATTTTGCTTTGGCCGGACACAAAACGCCGGAGTAATTCAATTTCCTTATAATCAACATCTCTTAGATTTTGGGAACAAAAAAAACACTGTTTCTTATTCATATTAGAATGGTAAATCTTCCGGTTTTATTTCTCCTTCATCAATATTAATTTCCGGCAATTCTTCGCGAATTGGCGGATTTTGATTCATGGCCGGCGAGGCTTCATTTTTAACAAATCCTCCTTGTTTTGTGGCGTTTCGCGGACCAAACTGAACTCTTTCTGCGACGATTTCCGTTCGGTATTGCTTGGTTCCGTCTTTTCCGGCCCATGAACTGGTTTGGATCCGGCCTTCAATCATCGCCAAACTGCCTTTTGTTAAATATTGGTTTACGATTTCAGCTTGGCGGCCAAAAACAACAACATTATGAAACTGTGCGTCTTCCTGCCGTTCGCCTTGCTGATTTTTCCAAATCCGATTAGTGGCCATCCCAAAAGAAGCAACTGCCGCGCCTGAAGGCAGGGCTCTAAGTTCCGGATCTCTAGTCAAATTACCAATAAGAAATACTTTGTTTAAATTCATGCGAATTTTATATAAATTTTTGAGTGAAGCGATGAAAATTTATCCATAAAATTCAGCACCCCGCCCTTTCTAAATTATTGATTAATTAAAATAATCTTATTCTAAACCAAGTATTTAGTCAAATTATTCTAGAACTTTTAAAAAATGAAAGGGCGGGGTAAAGGGTTTGTTACCAAAATTACTACGACTTTGTCTTGTAATTTTGGACAAAGTCCTTTATTTTAATATTTCTTCAATTTTTCTTTCTAAGGCCTCATTGGTTAAGATTGATTGGGCGGACGAACTTCGTTTAGCAACGGGCGGAGTGAATTTAGTTTCCCCGGATGTTTGGGTAAACTCGGGTCTTCTCCAGGCGGGTTTTTTTATGAAAGGCGGAGTAATTATCAAATAACGCAAAACTTCCGGGTTAAGCTTAAGGTCGTCTTTTAAATTTTTAATGGCGGCCGGGTCGCCCTCAAAATGGAAATAACTGAAATAAGCGTAACTTTCTTTTTTTATGAGATAAGCCAGCTGAATCTTTTCTAAAGGATTTTCAGTTAAAACAACAAATCCCCTGTTTTTCAAGGATTGAGAGATAATTGCCGCGTCTTCGGTTTTTATCACAAAACCAATCTCGTATTTTCTTTTTTCAATTTCTTCCATAAAGTACGCTGATTTATGCGGATTACGCTGATTTATGCGGATATTTATTAGCGCTTATCCGCTTTCATCATTAGAATACCAAATTTTTTCCCAAAGTCAAACTTATTTATTCCCTTCTTCAATATCTTTGCTTTCTTCTTCGTCGCTGACGGCTTCCACGGGTATTCCCCGCCAACCGATGCCCGCCGGAATCAAGCGGCCGATAATTACATTTTCTTTAAGGCCGCGGAGTTTGTCAACCTTGCCGCTAATGGCCGCTCCTACCAAGACGCGGGAAGTTTCCTGGAAAGAAGCCGCTGAGAGGAAACTTTCGGTGGACAAACTAACTTGAGTAATGCCCATCAAAACAAGCTGGGCTTTCGCCGGTTCGCCTTTGAGTTTTTTAGTTTGCCGGTTGACTTCCAAGAATTTTGATTTTTCAATAACATCGCCGATGACAAAATTAGTATCGCCTTCTTCTTTAATTGTTACCCTGGAAAACATTTGCCGGATGATTATTTCGATATGCTTGTCGTTGATGATAGTTCCCTCGGGGACATAAATTTTTTGAATTTCGTTGACAATATAACGCTCCACTTCGCGGCTATTTTGGGCGATTAAAAGTTCTTTTAAATTAATTGAACCTTCGCTGATCTGCTGGCCCTTAACGATTTTGTCATTGGTTTTTACCAAAAGGATAGTCGTCCGGGGAATCGTATATTCAAAATATTTGGCTTTTTTACCTTTTGAAACCGAACTTTTTATTTTTACGATTTTTATTTGATTGTCTTCCTTGATGGACTCAACAACGCCATCGGTTTCGGCCAAAATGGCTTTCCCGCGAGGTGAACGGGCTTCAAAAACCTCTTCCACCCGCGGCAAACCGTGGGTGATATCAATCCCGGCCACGCCGCCAGAATGGAAAGTCCTCAAGGTAAGCTGGGTTCCAGGCTCGCCGATTGATTGAGCGGCGATAATCCCGACAGCTTCTCCCAGTTTTATCGGCTGGTTAGTTCCCAAGTCCAAGCCATAACAGCGCGAACAAATGCCGTAAAGGGTTTTGCAGGTAATCGGCGAACGGACCTTAGCTGATTCCACTTTGGATTTATCAATAAGTTCGGCGGCTTCGCGGCTGATAACTTCGCCGGCTTTCACGATAGTTTTGTTTTTTATTTTTATGTTTTCCAAAGCCGTTCGCGAATAAAGCCGCTCGGCAAAATGATAGCCGTATTCGTCCCCTTCATTTCTCCAAATTTCAATTCCTTCTTCTGTTTGGCAATCCTCCTCTTGAATTATTACGTCCTGGGCCACATCAATTAACCGGCGGGTTAAATATCCGGCTTCTGCCGTTCTGAGCGCGGTGTCGGCCTGGCCTTTGCGGGCGCCGTGAATAGAAATAAAGTATTCCAAAATATCCAACCCTTCTTTATAAGAGGATTTAACGGGCAATTCAATGACTTCCCCGCTCGGGTTGATAACCAAACCTTTCATGCCGGTCATCTGGGCCGTTTGCGCCCAGCCGCCGCGGGCTTTGGAATCTAAAATAATAAATACGGGATTATCGGGATGGAATGTTTTGGGGACAAGACCGGCGATCTCTTTATTGGTTTTATCCCAAATAATAATAACCTGATTTTTTCTTTCTTCATTAGTTAACAATCCTTGGCGGAATTCATCATTGACCGCGGCTACTTCTTTTTCGGCTTTTTTAATGATTTGGGGTTTTTGTTCGGGGATCTTCAAATCATCCATCCCCCAAGTAATCCCGGAAATAGTGGCGTATTCAAAACCGATGTTTTTAATGTTGTCCAAATAAACGGCGGCTTGATTGATGCCCACTTTCTCTATAATCAGAGCGCTAATTTTTGAGAGAGCGGTTTTATTGAGCAGTTCGTTGACGAAATCAAAATTTTTCGGAAGCTGATTATTGAAAATTAAACGGCCATATGTCGTCTCTATGATTTTTTTGCTTCTTTTCGGAAGGGCGATTTTAATCGGCGCGTTAAGGTCAAGAAAACCGCGTTCATAAGCCAAAGTGGCTTCGGCAAAACTTGAGAAGATTGAATTTTTTCCCTTCGCTTCCGGCCGGAGTTTGGTAAGGAAATAGCAGCCTAAAACAATATCCTGCGTAGGACTGACGACCGGGTGGCCGGAAGCCGGTTTCAAAAGATTAACCGTGGAGAGTATTATTTCCCTGGCTTCATATTGGGCTTCTTCGGAAAGCGGCAGATGGACGGCCATTTGGTCGCCGTCAAAGTCGGCGTTGAAAGCGGCGCAAACCAGCGGCGGAATTCTGATAGCCAATCCTTCCACGAGAATCGGTTTAAAGGCCTGGATACTCAAACGGTGGAGAGTCGGCGCCCGGTTAAGCAATACTTTTTTATCAGCGATAACCTCTTCCAAAATCGCCCAGACCTCATCGGAACCCTGGTCAATAAATTTGTTGGCGTTTTTAATATTATGGGCCAGACTGCGTTCAATGACTTTATGGATGATAAAAGGACGGAAAAGTTCCAAGGCCATTTTTTTAGGCAAACCGCATTCGCCAAGTTTTAATTCGGGGCCGACGACAATCACCGAACGGCCGGAATAATCAACCCGTTTGCCTAAAAGGTTTTGGCGGAAACGGCCCTGTTTGCCCCGGAGTATGTCAGCCAAGGATTTTAGGGGACGGCGCTGGGCGGAAAGTTGCTGGGCGCCGATGGAGCTGGCGTTGTCTATTAAAGCGTCAACGGCTTCCTGCAGCATTCGCTTTTCGTTGGTGACAATAACTTCCGGCGCTTTCAATTCAAGCAGTTTCTTCAAACGGTTATTGCGGTTGATGACTCTCCTGTAAAGATCGTTAAGGTCGGAAGTGGCGAAACGACCGCCGTCTAAGGCGACCATCGGCCTTAAATCAGGAGGCAAAACCGGCAGGACGTTCATAATCATCCATTCGGGTCTGATGCCGGATTTTATCATGGATTTTACCAAGTTGAGCCGTTTTAAAATTCGGATTTGGCGATTGGCGTCTTTGGTCTCTTCCAGTTCTTTTTCCAACTGATGAACCAGGGCTTTCAGGTCTAAGTTCTCCAGGATTTCCCGGATTGCCTCGGCGCCGGATTTAATTTCCAGAGTTTTTTCAAAACGTTCGCTTAAATCAAGATATTCGTTCTCGCTCAAAATTGTCCCGGGTTTGATATTTTCGGCCAGTAATTCTTTCTTTTTAAAATCGTAATCCTTGCTGTCTTTATTAATAGCCGTGACGATATAGGAAGCGTAATAAATGACTTTTTCCAGTTTCGGCAGGGGCGCGTCAAGAATCAGACTCAATCTTGAAGGGACGCTTTTTAGAAACCAAATATGAACAACCGGAGCGGCTAAATTAATGTGTCCCATTCGTTCGCGTCTGACTATTGAGCGGGTGACTTCAACGCCGCATTTGTCGCAGACCACGCCTTTGTAGCGAATTTTTTTATACTTGCCGCAATAACATTCCCAGTCCTTGGTCGGTCCGAAAATTCTCTCGGAAAATAACCCGTCTTTCTCGGGCCGTTGAGTGCGGTAGTTAATGGTTTCGGCTTTAGTGACTTCCCCTGAAGACCAGGAGGTAATTTTTTCCGGCGAAGCCAATTTTATGGAAATAGCCTGAATGTCTTTAAGGTCTTTTTCCAACCTGTCTTTTTGCTCGTTGGATTTTATTATTTCCACGTCCAATCCCAAACTTTTAATTTCACTTACCAAAACATTAAAGGAAGCCGGTAAACTGGGTTTTTTTATTTTTTCTCCTTTGATTATGGATTCGAAAGTTGAAGAACGGCCCATGACGTCATCGGATTTGATGGTAAGCATTTCCTGAAGCGTATGACTGGCGCCATACCCTTCAAGCGCCCAGACCTCCATTTCTCCGAAACGCTGGCCGCCAAGACGCGCTTTGCCGCCCAAGGGCTGCTGGGTAATAAGAGAATAGGGGCCGGTAGACCGCATATGAATTTTATCCTTAACCAAGTGATCAAGCTTCATTACATAGACATAGCCGACCGTTATCGGATTTCGGAAAGCTTCACCGGTCCGGCCGTCAAAAATTTTTACTTTTCCGTCTTCCGGCAGGCCGGCTTTCTTGAGTTCTTCTCTTATTTGGTCTTCGGAAGCGCCGGTGAAAATCGGAGTAACCGCCTGGTATCCCAATTTTTTGGCGGCGAACCCCAAATGGGTTTCTAAAATTTGACCGATATTCATCCGGGAAGCAACGCCTAAAGGATTTAAAATCACATCAACCGGCGTTCCGTCTTCCAAATACGGCATGTCTTCAACCGGTCTGATTTGGGAGATTACGCCTTTGTTGCCGTGGCGGCCCGTTAATTTATCGCCGGCTTGAATATTGCTTAATTGGGCTACCTGAATTTGGATTCTTTTTATGACGCCCGGGTCAAGCTGGTCTCCCTTTTCCCGAGAAGAAATTTTTATGCCAATAACCCGCCCCTGTTCTCCGTGAG
>JAVHOD010000007.1:0-2092 GCA_036169835.1 Minisyncoccota bacterium
GTTAAAATTACCAGGGTTCATTTAGAGGAAGACGTTGGGCGATTAGTCCATTCGCCAGACGGCAAATCATCATTAGTTAATTTCAACCGGGCCGGGGTTCCCTTGATGGAATTAGTTACCGAGCCGGATATCAAAAGCGGTGAAGAAGCGGTGGTTTTTGCCAAAGAATTGCAGTTGATTTTGCGCTATCTGGGTATTTCCGAAGCGAATATGGAAAAGGGGCAAATGCGGGTGGAGGTGAATATTTCGCTTTCTCAAGATAATGAAATGGGTACCAAAGTGGAAATTAAAAATTTGAATTCTTTTAAATCGGTAAAAGAGGCGGTTGATTATGAAATAAAAAGACAGACTGAAATTTTAGAAGAGGGGAAGCAAGTGATACATGAAACCCGTGGCTGGGATGATGTAAAAAGAGTAACAGTTAGCCAGCGCAGTAAAGAAAAAGCCCATGATTATCGTTATTTTCCGGAACCGGATTTGCCGCCGCTGGATTTAGCCAAATTTAATATTAAAGAATTGAAAGATTCGCTTCCGGAATTGCCGGCGGCAAAAAGAAATCGTTTTAAAAAAGAATACGGCCTGACACTGGCCCAGGCGGAAATTCTCATTGAAGATAATTCTATCGCCGGATATTTTGAAGAGGCCGCTAAGGAGCTTAAACTTCTGGCTTCAGATTATAAACCTCAAGTTTTGTTTAATTATTTGACCTCGGATTTTTTTGGCTTAATAACCGAACAGGGGATTTCTTTAAAAGAATCTAAAATCAACCCGCGGCAGTTAGCCGAATTGACGGGTTTGATTATTGAAAATAAAATTTCCAGCCGAATCGCCAAGGATGTTTTGAGAGAAATGTTTTTAACGGGTTTAAACCCGAAGCAGATTATAAAGGAGAAAGGATTAAGCCAGATTTCCGATGAAGCAATAATTGAAAAAACCATAGATGAGGTGATAGCGGAAAATCCGGCGGCGCTTCAGGATTATAAAAAAGGCAAAGCCAACGCCTTACAGTTTTTAATCGGCCAGGCGATGAAAAAACTCAAAGGGCAAGCCAACCCGGAAATCCTGAAAAATCTTTTTGAAAAATATTTGCGCTAATTCAAAGATTTACTATTGTAATTCCACGATCGTGGAATTACAATAGTAAAAATTTTTTAGCCAATAAACGAGCCTGATTTTCCTTCTTAATCCAATAAATGTTTTGGTCTCTTTTAAACCAGGTCATCTGGCGCTTGGCGTAGCGGTAAATCTCTTTTTTCATTTGCCCGGTCATTTTTTCATAAGAAATTAACCCGCGCAGATAATCGGCGGCAAGCCGGTATTCCAAGCCCAATTCCTCAAACCGTTTCCAGTTCAATCCTTTTTTGTGGAGTTTCTCTGTTTCTTCAATCAGGCCTTTTTTCAGCGTTTTTTCCAATCTTTGATTGATTAACCGCCGAAGTTCGTTTGGCGTTTTTTTGATTCCTATTTTAAGAACCTGATAAGGTGATTCTTTTTTTATTTCCGGCACAGGAGACCCGGTTTTGATAACGATTTCTAAGGCCCTGGTTAATCTTCTTCGGTTGCAAGGGTCGATATCGGCCGCTCTTTTGGGGTCGAGCCCTTGAAGCATTCGGAAAAGTTCTTCGGTGGATTTTTTTTCAAGTCGTTTTCGCAAGCCTTTTTGGGGAGCCACGGCCGGCAATTGATAGTCATAAATCAAAGCGTCAATATAAAATCCGCTGCCGCCGACTATTATTGGATTTTTATTTTTTCTAAAAATTCCATTGAGGATTTTTTTGGCCGTTTTTTGATATTGGACCACGGTATAAGTTTTTTGCGGCTTAACGATGTCAATCATAAAATGTTTAACGCCTTGCATTTCTTTTTTGGTTATTTTTTCCGTGCCGATATTGAGTCCTTTATAAATCTGGCGGGAGTCAGCCGAAATTATTTCGCCGTTAAATTTCTTGGCGATTTTAATAGCCAGCCCCGATTTTCCCGCAGCCGTCGGCCCGAGAATGACAATTATTTTATTATTTATATTTTTCATTTATTTAATTATAAACTATTTCAATTGAATTTTTATTAAAAATAAAAAGTGCCCCGATGTAAT
>JAVHOD010000007.1:2102-6296 GCA_036169835.1 Minisyncoccota bacterium
CCACTGCGAGGTGGGAGGTGAATTAAATTTTGGGGACTTTCAAGTATTGTCCGGCTGGCAGAATTTCTGCTTGTTGGGGACAAAAACCATTTAGCCATGCAATTCGTTGCCAGTTATTTCTGAACAGACAATAAAAATTTTGTCCTTTTTTAACGCGTAGCAGGTAACCAGAGAAATAAATAGTTTTACCTACCGGCAGATTTTCGGCGTTTTCAATATTGTTTATCTTGGCGACTTTTTGCCAAGAGGAGCCGAAAAGGTCATATAGGGTGTCTCCATCTTTGAGTTTGTAGCTTAGGATCTGGCGGCTTTCCGCGGCTTTGATTTTCTTTGAAAGCAAGGAAACTTTCCGGGAAAGGTGGGTTATCTGCCTATCTTTTATCTGGGTACTCTGTTCCGTGAGTATAGCCGACTGCTGAGATTGGGAAAGCTGTTTTCTGGCGTTGAATATGAATGCCAAACTTGCCAGTAAAGCTACGGTAATTAAAAAGATTACAACATCGGTTTTTCTCATTCCATTTCCTCCTTTTCGGTAAATTATGCGCCGCCGGAATCCGGCCAGTATTTTTTTGGTCTTCCCTTTTGGGCATTCCCGCGCCGAATCTAGCGCGGTAGAGTTCCCGGGGCGCAGGGCAGGGTTAATAAAATTAACGGAAATAAGCAGGCAGTTTAGCGGTCGTGTCTAGGACCGTATACAGCAACCTTCTTTGCAATGCGCAACCGGCCTAATCAGCCAGCGAATATGGTTTCTCGCCATCTTTACACCTCCTTTTTAGTTAGATTTATATGTCAAAGAACTTTGAAAGCATAGCAAAATATTAACTTTATGTCAAGTTATTTCAATAATAATTCAAGCACTAAGAGTTTTTTTAAATAGTTTTATCCGCTATTTCCTGTTTTATTTGCTCAAGGAGTTTTTCTATTTTGTTTTCTCCTTCCTGCCCGCGGCGGTAGTGGCGGATATTTATGGTTTGGTTGGCTATTTCTTTGTCGCCGACTACCAAAATATAGGGAATTTTTTGGATTTCGGCTTCGCGGATGCGCTTGGAAACCGTCAGGTTCTCGTCGCTTAAGGAAACGCGAATGTCGTTCGCCGATAGTTGAGAATGAATTTTTTCGGCGTATTGCCGGTGAGCCGAACCGATATTGATGATCTCCGCTTGGACGGGCGCTAACCATAATGGTAAATTGCCGCAGGTTTTTTCAATAAGGAAAGCGAAGAATCTGTCAAAAGAGCCCATAATGGCGCGATGGATGATGACCGCCGGCTGGTCCGTGTTTTCTTTATCGGTGTAATAAATATTGAATCGCGGGGCGGAATAATAATCAACCTGAATAGTGGAAAGCGTGTCTTCCCGGCCCCAGATATCTTTTATTTGAATGTCGATTTTCGGGCCGTAGAAGGTGGCTTCTCCCGGCGCTTCCGTGAATTTGTGCCCGGTTTCTTTAAGCGCTTTAGTTAGGTCCGTCGAACCCCGTTCCCACATCTTTTTGTTTTTGATGTCGCCGTATTTTTCTTTGTTTTTGAAATCCGGGAGAGAAAGGCGATACCAGTAATCCTTTATGCCGAAAACGGCGTAAACTTTTTCAATCAGTTTAAGAACCCCGATAATTTCTTTTTCCAGGTGTTCTTCGTCGGTATAAATGTGCGAATCGTTTTGGGTGAAGCCGCGGACACGCATCAGGCCGGAAAGAACGCCGGAGCGTTCAAAGCGGTGGACAAGGCCGAATTCGGCAAGCCGCAACGGGAGTTCGCGATAGCTCCGCTTGTGATGCTTGTAAATTGAATGGTGGTGCGGGCAGTTCATCGGTTTCAGATAATATTTTTCTTTTTCAATCTCAATCGGCGCGTACATGTCGTTTTGGTAATGATCCAGATGCCCTGATTTTTTATAGAGTCCTTCTTTGGCCAAAATCGGGGTCGAAACGTGTTGATAGCCGTTTTTTTGCTCAAGTTCATACATATATTCTTCCAGTTTGTGGCGTATAAAATGCCCTTTAGGCAGCCATAACGGCAGGCCTTTGCCGATTTCTTCGTCCAGCATGAAATATTCAAGCCGTTCTCCCAGAACGCGATGGTCGCATTTTTCGGCATTCACCAGCATTTTTAGGTATTCGTCGAGCTCGTCTTTCTTTTCAAAGGCCAGGCCGTAAATGCGGGTGAGCATCGGATTTTTTTCATCTCCTTTCCAGTAAGCGCCGGCGATTTTTCTTAATTTTAAGGCTTCCGGGTCTATTTCTTTGGTGTTTTTGATATGGGGCCCGGCGCATAAATCGACAAAATAAGTTTTTGGTTTTATTTTTTTATTTTTGGACCCGGGCTGATAAGTTTCGTAAATCGTTATTTGCTTGGAAGGCAAATCTTTTATAAGTTCCAATTTGTAAGGCTGGTTTTTGAATAATTTTTTGGCTTCGGCTTTGGAAACCAATTTTCTTTTAAAAGAGGCATTTTGCCTTATCAGTTCCTTCATCCGCTTTTCGATTTTTATTAAATCGCCTTCGGCGATTGCTGATTTATGCGGATTATCACGCTGATTTATGCGGATATCCGCGTTTATCCGCGTTTTTAATCCGCGTTCATCCGCTTCTATAAATTCAAAATCATAATAAAAGCCGTTTTCGATTGCCGGTCCGATGCCGAATTTTACGCCGGGAAAAAATTCGCCGACCGCGGCGGCCATGATATGAGATAAAGAATGGCGGATTTTATTGATATCTGATTTCATAATTCTTTTGCTTCGTTGCAGATAACTTTAGTTTCTCCGTTTCTTAGGGAAAGCTGGCCGTTTATCATCAAAATATTATTTTCTTTCCAAAGATTGGGATTTTTGGAAAAAGTTTCGTTAAAAACAATGACTTCTAAATTATCGCTTAAATCTTCAATTTTGACAAACAGCATCGGCTGGCCCCTCTTAGTTATAATTCTCTGGATGCCGGAAATCACCCCGGCCACTTTCAGCCGGGCCCGGTCTTTGAGTCCGCAATTCATTGTCTCTTTTATCGGCTGGACGCGATTTTCTTTGAGCTGATTGGCATATTTTTTGAGGGGATGATCGGAAATATAAAGCCCCAAAAGTTCTTTTTCCCAGGATAATTTCGTTTTGGCGTCGGCCGCTTCGGCCGGATTGATTTTTAACGAAGCCAGTTTCGGCTGGTAGGTAAAAAGACTGTTCTGGTTGTTTAATTTGTTTTTTTTGCTCAAAGAATTGAATTTCAACAATTCTTCAATATTTGACAGGGCGGCTTGCCTTTCAATTCCCATTGAATCCAAACACCCGCTTTTTACCAAACTCTCCAGGGATTTTTTATTAAGGTCGCGGTGGTTAATCCTATTCAAAAAATCCGGCAAACTTTCAAACGGTCCGCCCCGGCCGCGTTCTTCAATTATTATAGAAACGATATTGGCGCCGATGTTTTTAACGGCTAAAAGTCCGAAGCGGATATTGTTGGAATTTTCCGGAGCGAAATCGGTATAACTTTTATTGATGTCCGGCGGCAGAACGGTGATATTCGCTTTCTGGGCTTCATTAACCAGAAAGGCGATGCGTTCAATGTCGTCGGTGTTGGCGTTTAATAAGCTGCTGAAAAATTCCACCGGATAATGAGCTCTGAGATAAGCGGTTTGATAACCGATAAGGGCGTAGCAGGTGGCGTGGCTTTTATTGAATCCGTATTGGGCAAATGGTTCAAACCATTGCCAGATTTCTCGGGCGGTTTTTTCTTGAATACCGTTTTGAATCATCCCGCTGATCATTTTTTCGGCTTGGGACTGAAGCAATGATTTTATTTTTTTGCCGACCGCTTTTCTTAAAATATCGGCTTCGGTCAAAGAAAAGCCGGCCAGGTCGCGGGCGATGGTCATTAATTGTTCTTGATAAATGGCGACACCATAAGTTTTCGCCAAAATTGGCTCCAATCGCGGATGAAGATAAGTGATTTTTTCCTGACCGTGTTTCCGGCGGATATATTGGGGGATTAATTCCATCGGCCCTGGCCGGTATAAAGAAACCATGGCTATAATATCCTCAATTTCACTCGGCTTTAATTGTTTTAACCAGCCGCGCATGCCCGAACCTTCCAACTGAAAAATTCCGGTGGTTTCGGCGGCGCGCAGAAGTTCAAAAGTTTTTTTGTCGTCAAGAGGAATTTTATTGATGTCAATTTCTTTTTGATGGATATCTTTTATCAATTTCA
>JAVHOD010000008.1:0-6197 GCA_036169835.1 Minisyncoccota bacterium
AAAAACAATTCCCGGGGTAGGCGAAAGCCTCGCCGAAAAAATCGAAGAATATCTCAAAACCGGGAAAGTCAAAGAATATGAAACCTTCAAGAAAAAAATGCCGGTTGACATTGACGAGTTGAGCGCGGTTGAAGGCATCGGCCCGAAAATGATCGGGGAGTTATATAAACAACTTAAAATTAAAAATTTAAACGATTTGGAAAAAGCGGCCAAAGCCGGCCAAATCAGAAATTTGCCTAATTTTGGGGAAAAAACCGAAAAGAATATCCTTCAGGGCATTGAATTTCTCAAAAGAACCAAAGGCAGATTTTTATTGGGGGAAATTTTACCGGTGGTTAATGAAATTATTGCCAATTTAAAAAGTTTGGAAGAAGTGAAAAAAATCAGCCCGGCCGGTTCAGTCAGAAGAATGAAAGAAACCATCGGCGATGTGGATATTTTAATTACCAGCTCCAATCCTAAAAAAGTCATCAGTTATTTCGTTTCTTTACCGGATATTATTAAAATTTGGGGCGAGGGGCCGACCAAGGCCTCTATTCGTTTAAAAGAGGGGTTTGATGTTGATTTGCGGGTTTTGCCTGAAAAAGAATTCGGTTCGGCTTTGCAATATTTCACCGGCTCCAAAGAACATAACATCGCCTTGCGGAAAATAGCCATTGAAAAAGGAATGAAACTCAATGAATATGGATTATTCAAAGGCAAAAAATTAATCGTTTCCGAAACCGAAGAAGAAATTTACAAAGCCCTGGGATTTTCTTATTTTGAACCGGAACTGCGGGAAAACACCGGAGAGTTGGAAGCGGCTTTAGGAGGAAAATTACCTAAAGTCATCGGCTACCAAGACGTTAAAGGCGACCTTCACGTTCATTCCAATTGGGACGGCGGCGCCGATAGTATTGAAGAAATCGCTCAGGCGGCTCAAGAGATGGGCTATCAATACATCGGCATTGCTGACCATACCAAGTTTTTGAGAATAGAACATGGTTTGGATGAAAGACAATTACTTCAACAAAAGAAAGAAATAGAAAAAATTAATTGTAAATTGAAAATTGAAAATTGTAAATTTAGAGTATTACAGGGCTGTGAAGCCAACATTACGCCTGATGGCTCTATTGATATTAAAGACGAGGCGTTGGCGCGATTGGATTATGTCATTGCCGGAGTCCATTCTCAGCTTAAAATGAGCAAAGGGGAAATGACCGAAAGAATTATTAAGGCGATGAAAAATTCCAATGTTGATATTATTTCTCATCCGACCGGCCGGTTGATTCACAAACGTGAAGAATATAAAATTGATTTTGATGAGATTTTAAGAGTCGCCAAAGAAACCGGAACAATTTTAGAAATTAATTCTTTTCCCAACCGACTGGACTTGAAAGATATAAATATTCGTAGGGCGGCGGCGGCCGGGGTGAAATTAATAATCAATACCGATTCTCATCATCTAGGTCATTTGAGTTTTATGAGATTAGGCATCAGCCAAGCTCGCCGCGGTTGGGCGGAGAAGAAAGACATTGTTAACGCCTGGCCCCTGGAAAAATTATTGAAGTTTTTTAAGAAAAAATAAAAAATTAATGCGTGAATATCTAACCGAAGCCCTTGTTTTGGATAAAACCGCCGCTAACGAAACTGACCTCATCGTTGACCTTTACACCAAAGAATTGGGACGGGTTAAAGCCAAAATCACCAGCGGCCAGAAAATCACTTCCAAACTTTCGCCTCATTTGGAGCCGCTGACTTTTTCTTTGGTGCGTTTGGCCGAAAAAAGGGGGTTCGTGGTGACCGACGCCTTAACCAAAGATAATTTATCTCATTTTCGGAAATCTCCGGTTTCTTTCGCCAAGGCCTTAAAATTTATTTCAGCCATGCGGGAATTTATTTATTCCGAAGAAACAGACCCCAAATTATGGTTTTGGCTGAAGAAATCCCTGACCAAGGGGGATATTTTTTATGATCAGTTCCTGAAAATTTTGGGTTATGACCTGAAACTGGCCGAATGCCATAAATGCCGTTCTAAGTTCATAGAATATTTTTTAGCCGAAGACCAGATTTTTTTCTGCCGGAGCTGCGGTTTTAAAATTTCTCAAAATAGATTATTATTAGAATTATGAGTTCTAGTCTGGTTTTTACTCAATGGACGCGCCGGCTTTTCTGGCTGGCGGTTATTGTTTTGATTATCACGCTTGTCGGCAGCGGATTTTTTATTTTCCAATATTTCCAAAGCCGCGGTTTATCGATGGAAATCAAAGGCCCGACTGAAGTAAATATCGGCGTTCCTTTCGATTTAGTCGTCAATTTCAGCAATCAATCCCGGACCGTTTTAAATAACGCCACATTAAATCTTAATCTGCCCGACGGAGCGGTGGTTTTGGGAGCGAGCGAGGAGCAAAGAATTATATCCAGAGACCTTGGTGATATCGGCATCGGCAGTTTATCATCGCAATCGTTTAAAATAATGGCGACCAAAGACGGCAACGCCCTGAAGCGATTAACGGCTTTGATTTCTTACGGCGCTTCGGGCATCGGCCAGGCGCGTTTCCAACAGCATCGGGATTTTGATTTAGCGATAAAAGAGCCCGGCGTTTCTTTGAATTTGACGCCGCCCGTCCAAGTTTTAAACGGCAGCAAGTTTGATATTAAAATTGATTATCAGAATATTTCGCAGGAAAATTTTTCGGGTTTAGAAATTCAAGTTGATTATCCCGCCAGCTTCGCTTTTGTGTCCGCCAATACCAAACCCGACGAAAACAATAATATTTGGAAATTAAAAGATTTGGCTCCAAATTCAAAGGGTAGCATCGTTATCAGCGGCCAGTTAATCGGCCCGGCGAATTCCTTTTTTAATTTTGACGTTAAGCTCAGCCAGAACATTTTCGGCCATCAATATGTGATTAACGAAAAATCCGCCAGCTTGACGATTTTGTCTTCGCCTTTGGAATTGGCCGTTTCTTTGAATAATCAGGAAAATTATGTCAGCCGGCTCGGCGATCAATTGAACTATGCTCTTTCTTATCAAAATAACAGCGGCGTCGGCTTGGCCGACGCGGTGATAAAAGTGAAATTGGCCGGGGATTTGTTTGATTTTGGCACTTTGAAAACCAACGCCAATTTTAATTCCATCACCAACACTTTAACCTGGAACGCCAGCAATCTGGCGGGGCTCAAGGTTTTGCCGGTGGGCGAGGGCGGCTCGGTGGGTTTCCAGATTAACGTCAAAAATCAGTTTCCAATCAGGCGATTGGGCGACAAAAATTATTCTTTGAAAGTGGAAGCCGAAATTGATTCGCCCACCATTACTCCCGATTTGGCCGCGACCAAAACCACCGGCCTGGCTGATTTAGAGACCAAGGTCGCCGGCGCGATTGATATTCAAACTAAGGCCTATTTCCGGGACGCCGCCTCGGGCCTGCTCAACAGCGGTCCTTGGCCGCCCAAAGTCAACCAGGCGACCCAATACACTATTCATTGGTTAATCACTAATTACGCCACCGACGTCAGTAATGTTGAAGTTCGCGCTTTTTTGGAATCGGGGGTCAGGTTTACCGGCCAGGTCAAAGGCAATATAGATTCTCTGCCGACCTATAACGACCGCACTCAGGAAGTTATTTGGACGATTAATAAAATTTCCGCCACCAAAGGCGTCGTCAGCCAGCCCTTGGAAGCGATTTTCCAGATAGAAGCCGTTCCCAATATCAACCAAATTGGAAATTATCAGCCCTTAATAATGGAGACCAGTATTTCCGCCTCCGATGACTTTACCGGGAAAACGCTTCAAAATCAGGCGGCTGAAATCACCACGGCCTTGCCCGATGATTTGACGGTTAGCCAGGTAAAAGGAGCGGTGACCCAATAATTAAAATCAATCATGCCCAGTAACTCAACTCCGATTGTTCGCTGAATTTTTTGATGAAAATTCATGCGAACAGGAGTATACTGGACAAAGAATAATTTTAATAAAATAAAAAAATATTAATTATCAATTCCGATATATATTAAGTAAAATGTCGGAGTTGAGTTAACTGGGTATGGAAAATCTTTTGGAAAAAATTATTTCACTTTGCAAACGCCGGGGTTTTATTTTTCCCGGTTCGGAAATTTACGGCGGCCTGGCCAATAGTTGGGATTACGGACCTTTAGGCGTTGAATTAAAAAACAACATCAAACAGCTTTGGTGGAAGAAATTCGTTCAGAGCCGGGACGACATGGTTGGCATTGACGCGGCCTTGATTATGAATCCGAAAGTTTGGGAGGCGAGCGGACATTTGAAAAATTTTACCGATCCTTTAGTTGAGTGTAAAAAATGTCATCACCGATTTAGAGCAGATTCTGTATTAGTAGCGCCTCCTGGTGTTGAATTAGGAAAACCGACTGAACATGCAATAGTATATGAACTTAAAGCAAAATTAATACCTCCAGAAAAATGCGAAAATTGTGGCGGAAAGGAATTCGGCGAAGCTAAGAAATTTAACTTGATGTTTAAAATTTTTATTGGCCCGGCTGAAGAAACCGCCAATATCGCTTATTTTCGGCCTGAAACCGCCCAGGGAATGTTTGTTGATTTTGAAAATGTTTTAGACACTACCCGCAGACAAATTCCTTTTGGCATCGCCCAAATCGGCAAAGCGTTCCGGAACGAAATTACGCCGGGTAATTTTATTTTCCGCACTCGCGAATTTGAACAGATGGAAATTGAGTATTTTATCAGAGAAACGGACTGGGAAAAATATTTTGAATATTGGCGCAAGGAGATGATTGGTTGGATTAAGGAATTGGGAGCGGATATCAAAAAAATCCACGAGGTGGAGATCCCCGAAGGCGAGCGGGCGCACTATTCCAAAAAAACCATTGATTTTGAATATGAATTTCCTTTCGGCCAGAAAGAGCTTTACGGCCTGGCTTACCGGACGGATTTTGACCTGAAAAATCACGAGAAATCCTCCGGGAAAAATTTAAAATACAAAGACCCGGACAGCGGAGAAGAATTCTGGCCTCACGTAATTGAGCCGACTTGGGGAGTGGATCGCTCGGTGCTTTTGGTTTTACTTGAATCTTATATTGAAGAAGAAAAGCGGGTTGTTCTCAAATTTCCTTTCAAACTCGCGCCTTACAAAGCCGCGGTTTTCCCGCTTTTGGCGAACAAGCCGGAATTGATTAAGTTGGCTCGGAAAGTTTATGATGATTTGAGAAAGGATTTTATGGTGGCATATGATGGCCGCGGCAACATTGGCAAGCGCTATTTCTCACAGGACGAAATCGGCACGCCGTTTTGTATTACCGTTGATTTTGATAGTTTGGAAAAAAATGATGTCACCGTCAGGAACCGCGATACGATGAAGCAGGAAAGAGTCAAAATTGAAAATCTCAATAAATTTCTAGAAGAAAAATTTAAATAATGACCCAAGATTTTAAAAAAATAGTTTTAGACAACGGACTAAGGATTGTTTTAGTGCCGCAAGCCCAAAGTTTAGCCACGACGGTTTTAATTTTAGTTGAGGCCGGCTCCAAATATGAAACCAAGGAAATAAACGGACTCTCTCATTTTCTGGAACATATGTGCTTTAAGGGCACCAAAAAGCGGCCGACCAGCATTGAAATCAGTTCGGAATTAGACGGCCTCGGCGCGGTTTATAACGCTTTTACCGAAATGGAATTCACCGGTTATTTTGCCAAAGCCCGACCCGACCATTTTGAAGCCATTTTAGACGTAATTTCCGACATGTATCTTAATCAGATTTTTGACCTTAAAGAAATTGAAAAAGAAAGAGGAGTGATTATTGAAGAATTAAATATGTATGAGGATTTGCCGATGAGGCGGGTTCAGGAATCGTTTACGAATCTGCTTTACGGCGACCAGCCGGCCGGCTGGGATATCGGCGGTAGAAAGGAAGTGATTAAAAAATTAACCCGCGATGACTTTATCAAATACCGTAATGAGCATTATTTAGGCCAGGCGTCTTTGGTCGTGATAGCCGGACAATTCAACGAGGAAGAAGCGGTTGAAAAAATTAAAACTGTTTTTGCCGATATAAAAACAGGTAAAAAAACTCCGAAAATCAAGACCATTGAGCAACAGGACAAGCCGAGGATTTTATTAAAAACTAAAAAAACTGATCAAACCCATCTGGTTTTAGGAGTCCGGGCTTTTGATATGTTTGACGAACGAAAATACGCTTTGGAAGTCTAGGCTGACAAATTGG
>JAVHOD010000009.1:0-5753 GCA_036169835.1 Minisyncoccota bacterium
GAAAGATAAGCAATTTTTAGCGGCTGATGCGTTTAAGAAAATCGCCCTTTTGCCGTCGCGGGAAATATTGCTGTCGCAGGTGGTTGGAATGATAGCGGCGCCGATAAAAATGTTTATGTTCGTATTAAGCGAAAAATCAAAAATGGTCGAAAAACAATAAATTTTATTTCAAGTTTAAAATATGGAAAAATTTAACGATATAATTGAAAAAATAGAAAAATTAACCGTGGTGGAACTCGCCGAATTGGTGAAAACTTTGGAAGAAAAATTTGGTGTTTCAGCGTCTATGCCGGCTTCGGCCGCCGTAGCTGGCGGTGATGGCGGTTCGGCTGCTGCTGTTGAAAAAACTGCTTTCAATGTTATCTTGAAAGTCAGCGGTGACCAGAAAATTAATGTTATCAAGGTCATCAAAGAAGCCACCGGCCTTGGTTTGAAAGAATCAAAAGATATCGCCGATGGAGCGCCGAAAACTATTAAGGAAGGGATGAAGAAAGAAGACGCCGAAGATTTGAAGAGCAAATTGGAAGCGGTCGGCGCGACTGTTGAGATCCAATAAAAAGTTATTAGCAGCTACTATTGTAAATTAACGATCGTCAATTTACAATAGTAATTAAGTATTGAATTAATTTTAATAACTTGGGGCGGTTAGTTTAATGGTAAAACGCTCGCTTCACATGCGAGAGAGCGTAGGTCCGATTCCTGCACCGCCCAATTTGAAAAATCAGTCCCGCAATTGCGGGACTGATTTTTTTTGCGAGGTGGACAACTTGTGTATAACTTTTGAGATCAAAAAGCAAAAATCCGCTTGAATAAAGGATTTTTTGTCTTTATTTTTTGTTTTAAATAAAAATTTATATTTTGACTGATCAAGGCCAGTGGTGTAATATGAAATGAAAGTGGGGGAATGTGGATAAAGGTGTGGATAAGTACCCCAAACTGTGGATAACTCAAATACATGTTCATAGGCGAATATCAACATAATTTAGATACTAAAGGGAGATTGGCCGTTCCCGCGAAATTCCGGGAAAAATTGGCGGGCGGCGCGATAATCACCCGGGGACTTGACCATTGTCTATTTATTTTCGCTTCCAAAGAATGGGAAGCTCTGGCGCAAAAATTAATCAGTTTGCCTTTAGCTCAATCCAATTCGCGGGCTTTTGTTCGTTTAATGTTGGCCGGAGCGATGGAGGTGGAAATTGACAAGCAGGGAAGAATTTTAACTCCGGATTATTTAAGAAAATATGCCGGCCTGAAAAAACAAGTGGTGATAGCCGGGCTCTATAACCGGATTGAAATCTGGGATTCCGAAAAATGGCAGGAGTATAAAACGAAGACCGAAGGCAGTTCCGATGAAATAGCGGAAAAATTATCGGAGCTCGGAATTTAAAATGCATATTCCAGTTCTTTTAAAAGAAGTGATAACCGTCTTAGACCCAAAACCCGGAGAATTTTTTATTGACGGCACGGTTGGCAACGGCGGACACAGTGTCGCAATTCTGGAAAAAATCGGGCCAGAGGGAATATTGTTGGGCACGGATTTAGATGAAACGACTTTGCAGAAAGTGAAAGAAAAAATTGCGGCAAATCCAAAATTAATTTTAGTCCAGAGTAATTATGCCGATTTGCCAGAAATTTTGAAAGCCCTGCCTGCCGGCAGGCAGGGAAAATTAAGGAAAGCCGATGGTTTGATTTTGGACTTGGGTTTTTCTTCCGAGCAATTGGCGATCGGCCGAGGTTTCAGTTTTTCCGGACCCGAAGAGCCGCTGTTAATGACTTATGACCCCTACGCCGTTCCGGTGAAAAATCTGCTCAAAAAATTAAACGAGCCCGAACTGGCTGATGTCATAAAAAATTTCGGTGAAGAACATTGTGCCAAAAGAATAGCCCACGCCATAAAACAGAATCGTTTTCCGATTGAAACCAATAAACAATTAGCCGAAGTAGTCGCGAGAGTCCTGCCTAAAAATTACGAAAGAGGGCGAATTCATCCGGCTACGCGAACTTTTCTGGCTTTAAGAATTTACGCCAATCGGGAACTGGCTAATTTGGAAAAGCTTTTGAATTCTTTAAACGAGGTATTAAAAATCGGGGGACGGGTAGCTATTATTTCTTTTAATTCATTGGAAGACCGGATAGTCAAAAATTATTTCCGGGAAAAAGCCAAAGAAGGGAAAATGGAAATTTTAACAAAAAAACCGATCGCTCCGAGCCCGGAGGAAATAAAACAAAATCCGCGGGCTCGTTCAGCCAAATTAAGAGCCGCAAAATTACTGTAATTGCAGTAATTACGGTAATTATCGTAAAAACATATGACAATAATCCAGCCAGCTAAAAATAAAAATAAATTAAGTGTGATATTGCTTTTAATCGTTATTTTTTTTATGGCTGGGTTTTATATTTACGAATACAACCATATGGTTGGGCTTAAATATCAAGTTCAATTTTTGGAAAAATCATTGGTTGATTACCAAAACCAAAATTCCAACTTTAAAAGTCAATATTATCAGTTGGTTGGTCCGACTCGCCTGGAGGAATTGGCCAAAGAAAATGGTTTGATTTTGGAGCAGCGGCCGCAATATTTAGGGGCCAATTTTTAGGCCAATATTCATAATTATGAAATTCCGTTACACTATTTTAGTAATATTTTTTGCTTTGGTTTATGGGGGGTTGATTTTTCGGCTTTACAACCTTCAACTAGAGCAGGGGTCCGGATATTTACGGCGGGTTGAGGCCCAAGGGAGAATTAACCAGAGCGACTTCACTCGAGGCACGATTTCTTTCACCGACCGCTACCAAACTCTGATTCCGGTGGCTGTCAATAAAGAATTTCCGATAATCTACGCCGTTCCCAAGGAAATAAGCGAGCCGGAAAAAACCGCCGAAATTCTGGCGCCGGTTATTGGTTTAAGCAAAGAAAAACTGTCTTCTCTTTTTTCCAACCCCGGCTCTCTTTATAAATTATTACTGGAGAAGGCCTCTAATGAACAAGTTCAGGCAATTCAGTCCCTTAATCTCAAAGGGATCTATATTGAAGCTCAAAATTTTCGTTATTATCCTTTCCAAAATTTGGCCTCCCAGCTTCTCGGTTTTGTCGGCGTTAACGATAAAAATGATCAACCGGTTGGTCTTTACGGCTTAGAAAGTTTTTATAACGATAAACTTCAAAATAATAAAAATTTGCGTTTAACTATTGACCGCAATCTTCAGGCCCGAACGGAAGAGGTTTTGGATAATTTAATAAAAAAATTTGAAGCGACTGGGGGGACTGCTATCATAGAGAATCCGATGACCGGAGAGATTTTGGCTTTGACTAACAAACCCGATTTTGACCCGAACAATTACAGCCAGGCCGAAGTCGGTTTATTTTTGAATCCGGCAATCAAAAGTTTATATGAGCCGGGCTCGGTTTTAAAAATGATTACCATGGCGGCTGGTATTGATAGCGGAAAAATTACTCCAGAAACAACTTATTACGATAGCGGTTCCGTGACTTTAAACGGCAAAACCATTAAAAACTGGGATAAAAAAGCTTATGGCAAATTAACTATGACCAACGTGATTGAGAACTCCGTCAATACCGGCGCGGTCTGGGCGGAAAATAAAATCGGCGATGATTTATTTTATAATTATCTTGTTAAATTCGGTTTAAACAAGCCGACTGGCGTTGATTTCCCGCAGGAACGAGCCGGGAATTTAAGCAATCTGGAAACGAAAAACGCCAGCGCTATTGATTTTGCCACCGCTTCTTTCGGGCAGGGCATAGCGGTTACGCCCCTGGCACTGGTTAACGCTTTTTCGGCAATCGCCAACGGCGGAAAATTAATGAGACCTTATTTTAACGCTGAATTGAAACCGCAAATCATAAGGCAGGTTATAAGCGCGGATACCAGCCGCCAGCTGAAAGCGATGATGGTTTCAGCCGTTGATAAAGCCGGGGTGGCGGCTATCGCCAATTATCGCGTGGCGGGAAAAACCGGCACGGCGCAGGTGCCGGATTTTAAAAATGGCGGTTATACTTCGGATGTTATCGACAGCTATATCGGTTTCGCGCCGGCTGACAACCCCCAATTTATTATTTTTTTGAAATTAGACGAACCTAAAGGAGCGCCCTTGGCCGGCTTAACCGTTGTCCCGGCTTTCAAAGATTTGGCCCAGTTCGTTTTGAATTATTACAATATCCCGCCGGATAAACTTTAGTCATGAAGCATGAAACATGAAGCATAAAACTTAAAACATGAAAACCATTTCATTAAAAATTTTAAGATGGACTTTAAAAGGATTGGCTAAAACCTTTGTTTTGCGTTATCAGCCCGGCATCGTGGCGGTAACCGGCAGCGTCGGCAAAACTTCCACCAAAGAAGCCATCAAGGCCGTTCTTTCAAAAGAACGGCGTATCAGGGCGACCAGCGGCAATTTTAACAATGAAATCGGAGTGCCGCTGACAATTTTGGGCGACTGGCAGAAAATTGAAAAACCGGTTTTATTTTTTTGGTGCAAAGTCATGTTTTTTTCTTTGGCTAAGATTTTAATGCCGCGAAAATTTAACGCTTTAAAATATCCGGAAATTTTAGTTTTAGAATATGCCGCTGACCGGCCGGGCGACATTAAATATCTTTTGGAAATCGCCCGGCCGCAGATTGCCGTGGTGACCGCTATCGGAGATATTCCCGTGCATGTTGAATTTTATGCCGGACCGGAGACTTTAGCTCGGGAAAAAAGCAAAATAGTTGAACAGCTGCCGACGGTGGGATTTGCTATTTTAAACGCCGATGACGCTTTAGCGCTGGATATGAAAAATCGGACTCGTTCCCAGATAATGACTTTTGGATTTAGCGATTCCGCCCAGATGAAAATTACGGGGTTTGAAAATTCTTCCAATGGCGAACCAATCGGGATTGTTTTTAAACTGGAATATGGCGGGAATTTTATTCCGGTGAGAATAAACGGCGCTTTTGGGAAAGGCCAGGCCTATGCCGCCGCGGCCGCCGCTTGCGTCGGATTGATTTTCGGTATGAATTTGGTTAAAATTGCGGAGGCCTTGGCTGAGAATTTCAAGCCGCCATTGCGAAGAATGAATTTAGTCAAGGGCGTTAAAGGCACTTTCATTATTGATGATAGCTATAATGCTTCGCCTCTTTCGATGCGGCTGGCCATGGAAACGCTTAAAGAATTAAAAGCTAAAAGAAAAGTGGCGGTTTTGGGCGATATGCTGGAAATCGGAAAATATAGCTTGGAAGCCCACGAGGAGACAGGAAAGTTTGTCGCCGGCTTCGTTGATTTATTGATTACCATCGGCCCCCGGGCTAAATTTATTGCCGAGGCGGCTGCTAAAGCCGGGTTAGATAAAGAAAATATTTCCAGTTTTCTTATCGCCGAAGAAGCCAAAAAAGAAGTGGAGTTGAAAATTAAAAAAGGGGATTTGATTTTAGTGAAAGGTTCACGGGCCGTAGGATTGGATAAAGTGGTAGAGGAGATAAAGGAAACAAAAATTGAAAATTAGAAATTGAAAATTTCGTTGCGAAGCAACGGCTGGCCCCATCGTCTAGTGGTTAGGACGCTAGGTTCTCATCCTAGTGACACCGGTTCGACTCCGGTTGGGGCTACTTGGACAAAATGAAAATTTTCAAAAATAGAAATTTTATTGTAATTTTTGGGTTAAGTTTGGGATTTTTGATTTTAGCGGCGGGAGTGGCTTATATTCGTTTGGCCGAGATTAAGACCCCCTTGATAATTCATTTTGACGCTTTCAAGGG
>JAVHOD010000010.1:0-5602 GCA_036169835.1 Minisyncoccota bacterium
GCCTTATCCACGCCGCCAGCGTTCATCCTGAGCTAGGATCAAACTCTCAAAAAAAGATAGGACAACCAAAAAATTATTTAACCCCGTTAGAAGTCTGTCTTATGATTTACCTTATTTAATTAAAAAATAAAATATTAATCAAAATAAAATTCTCACAAAACGGACAGAAAAAATTTAGAATTAAATTTTTCTACTCAAGACTTCTAACGGGGTTAACTTTTTAAGTTATAAAAGAACTTTCATATCTGCCACATTTCCGACAAATTGAGTATACACAAAAGTATAGGATTTATAAAGGACTTGTCAAGGAACGGGGTCGGTGATAAAATGAGGCGATTATGCCCAGTAACTCAACTCCGATGGTTCGCCAGTTCAGGCGAACAGAAGTACTGGGTAAGGGTCAATATTAATCAAATAAAACAAAATCATTAATTATCAACTTCGATATATCTATAATATGTCGGAGTTGAGTTAACTGGGTATGAAAGACATTCATCTCCCGATTTCTTTGCGAAGAAATCGAGGATCCTCGATGTTGTTTTTATAAAACAACATCGGGACAAAATATTATAATAATCTATGAAAAAAAACATTCATCCACAATACTTTCCAAATGCCAAAATAAAATGCAGCTGCGGGAAAACTTTCACCGTTGGGGCGACCAAGCCGGAAATTGACGTTGAAATCTGTAGCGCCTGCCACCCTTTTTACACGGGAGAGAAAAAATTAATTGATACCGCCGGCCGGGTGGAAAGATTTAAAACCCGGAAGGCTAAAGCCAAGAAGAAAAAATAGGAATTAGAATATAGGATATAGGATATAGGGGTGGTTAAAAATTTAAACCCTAAATTCTATATTCTAAATCCTAAATTCTAAGTATATGGAACTCAAAGTTCAAATCAGAAATATTTTAGGCAAAAAAGTGGAAACTCTCCGAAAAGAAGGTTTTATTCCGGCCGAACTTTACGGACGTGAAATAAAAAATTTACATCTGACCATTTCAGCCAAAGAATTCCAGAAAGTTTTCAAAGAAGCCGGGGAAAGCACTATCGTCAATTTGAAAACCGAAGACAACCAAACCCTGCCGGTTATGATTCACGACATTAAAACCGATTCTCTTTCCGATAAAATTTTACATGTTGATTTCTACCAGATAAAACTAACCGAAAAAATCCGCGTTCACATCCCGATTGAATTTCTCGGTGAAGCGCCGGCCATAAAAGCTTTCGGCGGAATTTTGATTAAAACTCTCCAGGAAATTGAAGTTGAGGCCCTGCCTCAAGACCTCCCCCACCGGATTCAAATTGATTTGGTGTCACTTGATGAAATAGGGAAAAATATTTCGGTAAAAGACCTGAAATTAAGCGACAAAGTCAAAATTTTCCTCAGCCCGGAAACCATTATCGCCACGGTAGTTGAAGCCAAAGCCGAAGAAGTAGTTGAAGAAGCGGCCGCTCCGGCAGAGGAAGCCGCAACCGCTGAAACGCCGGCCACTCCGGCTAAAAATGAAGCCCCCATTACTCCGAAAGAAAGCCCCAAAAAATAAATTCAGAAATCGCAATCAATATTTTCCTCCATCTTTCCCGGCCGTAAAACGGCTTTTTCTTGGTTTGTTTATTGGGAATAAACTGATAAAATATAGGAAAAGGTTTATTTTTGAATTTATCTATGCGCGATATTGCCAATAAAAAACCCTTAATTCTTAATCTCTCCTATTATCGTCAGTTTCGTTTTCCCCTCACCCGGATTTTAAAATCCGCGATTATTTTACTGGCAATCAGTTTTTTCCTTTTCAGTTTTGTTTACGCGCCGGTTTATAACTCCCCTTCTTTGACCTTCGCGGCTCAAAACGCCCAAACCGAGCAACAAAGACAAGAATTGGAAAATCAGTTGGCGCAACTGGAAAAACAAATATCCGATTACGAAAATACCATCACCCAATATCAAAAACAGGGTCAGACGCTCAAAAGCGAAATCACAACTTTGGAATCCCGGATCGCCAAACTTAATCTCCAAATCAAAGCCGCTAATCTGAATTTAACAAAGCTCAACCAGCAGATTAGCGACACCCAAACAAAAATCAGTTCGGTTGAGCAAGACATCAACTCCGACAAAAATGCCCTTTCCCAGGTACTCCAAAGTCTTTATGAAAGCGAAAATCAAAGTTTAATGGAAATTTTTCTTACCAGCCCCCGCCTTTCTGATTTTTTCGGAAATTTAAATAATTTGGCGCTGGTTCAAGACAATTTTCAGGCGGCTTTAAGCAGGGTAATTCAGTTGAAAAACGAACTTTTAGACCAGAAAGAACAATTGGGGCTGGAAAAAAGCGACGCCGAAACCCTGAAAGCTTACCAAGCCAGTCAAAAACAAACTATCCAGCAAACCCAGTCTGAAAAAAATAAAATCCTTACAGACACTAAAGGCAAAGAATCCATTTACCAAAAACTGGTTACCGAAACTAAAAAAACAGCCGCCCAAGTCAAAAACCAAATCTTTGAATTATTGGGCGGCGGAGAGCTGACTTTTGATAAGGCCTATACTTTGGCAAAATCGGCTCAAGACGCCACCGGCGTGAGGGCCGCTTTCATCCTGGCGATTTTAGACCGGGAATCCGCCTTGGGACAAAATGTCGGCCGCTGCGCTTACAACCAAATCATGAAAGGCGGCACAACGGCGATGAGTCCCAAAGAAATTCCCGTCTTTCTTTCAATTCTCCAATCGCTTAATATCAGCCCCGATTCGGTCCAGATTTCCTGTCCTAACCAAGACGGGACTTACGGCGGCGCGATGGGTCCGGCGCAATTTATGCCGTCAACCTGGAATATCTACAAAGCCGATATCAGCGATATTTTAGGGCACAGCACTGCCAATCCCTGGAATAACGCCGACGCTTTTATCGCCGCGGCGCTTTATCTAAAGGATACCGGCGCGGCTACCAACGAAAAAATAGCGGCCGCCAAATATTATTGCGGCGGGAAATGGAACCGTTATGTCTGTCTCAATATTTACGGATATAATGTGGTTTCCCAAGCCAATGAGTTCCAGCAGGACATTGATATTCTTAACGCTTCCTAAAAATGAAAAGAAAAATCTTATTGGTTATTTTGGACGGCTGGGGGATCGGGGCTCATGACGAAAGCAATCCTATCTACAAAGTTAACCCCCAAACTATCCAAGAAATTAAAAAAAGATTCCCTATCGGCTGTCTCCACGCTTCGGGTATCACCATCGGCCTGCCCTGGGGAGAAGAAGGCAACAGCGAGGTTGGACACCTTACTTTGGGAGCCGGAAAAATTCTCTATCAACATTTCCCCAGAATTTCTTTGGCGATCAAGGACGGCAGTTTTTTCCAAAACCAAATTCTAAAAAATGCCTTCGCTCACGCCCAAAAAAATAATTCCAACCTTCATTTAGTCGGCCTTTTAGGCAGCGGCCACGTTCATTCTTCTTTTGAACACTTGGCCGCCTTGATGGAATTCGCCAAGAGAGAAAATTTTGACCGGCTTTATCTCCAGCTTTTTACCGACGGCCGCGACAGCCCGCCGAAGTCCGCGCCTGAACTTCTTAAAAACCTGGAAAAGGTCATCCAAGAAAAAAACCGGGGCGTTATCGCCAGCCTTTCCGGACGTTTTTACGCTTTGGACCGCGCCAAGCACTGGGACCGAACCGAAAAAGTTTATAAAATATTGACCGGCGAAGGAAAAACCGCCGCCAATTACCAGGATTTACTGACTGAAACTTATAACCGAAATCTCACCGATGATTTCGTTGAGCCAACCATCATCGGCTCGCCTCATTTTATAGAGGACAACGACGCCGTCATATTTTTTGAATTTCGGGAAGAAAGTCCGCGCCAAATCGTTTCTGCTTTCGCCGAATCGGACTTTCCGAATTTTCCCGTCAAAAAATTCTCCAACCTTCATCTTGTCACTATGACCCGCTATGATGAAAAATTTAATTTACCGGCTGTTTTCCCGCCGGAATCAACCAATGAAACTCTCGGGAAAGTTTTATCCGATAATAACAAGATACAACTTCGCATCGCCGAAACCGAAAAATACGCTCACGTGACTTTTTTCTTCAATGGTTACCGCAAAGAACCGTTTCCCAACGAATTTCGCATTCTTGTCCCCTCTTTGAACGCGCCTCGTTACGACCAATTTCCGGAAATGATGGCTAAAACCGTCACCGACAGAACAATCAGTTCCGTCGGCGAAGGCGCCTATGATTTTATTCTGGTCAATTACGCCAATCCGGATACGATGGGGCACACCGGTAATTACGAAGCCGCCGTCAAAGCCATTGAGATTATTGACCGGGAAATCGGCCGGCTTTTGAAAGCGATAATGGCCCAACCCGATACAACAATGATTATTACCTCCGACCATGGTAATATTGAAAAGATGCTTGACCCCCTGACCGGGTTGGCAGAAACGAAGCATGACCCCAATCCCGTACCCATTTATCTGATAGGCAAGGAATTTGAAAAAACCAAAACCGAAGCTGAAATCCGGAAGACGGAAGCCCAGAATCTCGGCACTCTGGCTGATATCACCCCTACTATCCTGGCGTTAATGGAACTGCCCAAACCGAAAGAAATGACCGGCAATAATCTTTTGCCTTTCTTGATCCCTCACCCTTGAAGCATATGATTATGTTTTTTGTCTACATATTAAAGTCAAAATTAGATAGTAGTTTTTATAAAGGTCATCTTAAATATTCCTTGATGTTTCAAGGGTGAGGGATGAAATTTTTAGGCAAAATAATTTTATTCATAATCGTCAATGCTATCGCTATTCTGGCCGCGGCTCGTTTTGTCAGCGGTTTTATTTTTGAAGGGACCCTGACCGACCTTGTAATCGCGGCGGCTATCCTCACTTTATGCAACACTTTCATCCGGCCGCTTCTGAAACTTATCCTCGCCCCTTTGATAAACTTAACTTTCGGGCTTTTGGCCATAGCCATGAACGCCGGAATTCTCTACACGCTTGACAAATTCAGCTCAAGCCTTACTATAAATGGACTAAGTCCGCTTATTCTCGCTACTTTGATTATCAGTTTCATTAATATCCTGGTTAATCTTTCAACCAAGTTAGGCGACTAATTTATTTTATTATTTAATATGTTTCTTTCTTTATTAGAGATAATTGTTGCTGTTCTATTGATAATCTTCATCCTGCTTCAGGAACGTTCTTCGGGTTTGTCGGGAATTTTAGGCGGCGGCGAATCCGGTTCTTACCAGACCCGGCGGGGCTTGGAAAAAATTATTTTTTACGGCACCATTGTTTTAGCTGTTGTCTTTATCGTCTTAGCTCTCCTGAATTTAATAAAATAAAGGGCTTGGTATAAATTTTGGAGCCGAAGGCGAACAAAATTTAGATACCAAACCTTTACCCTGTTAAATGCCGCTTTGCGGCAACCCTGTTAAATCTTTTACTGAAAGCAAAAGAAAAAATCAAAGATTTTTTATTTAACAGGGTTATTTAACAGGGTGCTCGATTCTGTAGATAAATTTTCATCGTCTGCAGACTCGAAAATTTATACATAATCGGCATGGTTAAAAAAATCATTAATTCATTCACGCAATCTGAACGCAATATTT
>JAVHOD010000011.1:0-5552 GCA_036169835.1 Minisyncoccota bacterium
ACCCGCTTCTGGAGATTATGAGCCTCCCGAGGTAACCGTTCCTCTACCCCGCGGAAATATGATAATATATAATCAAATAAATGTCTACCAAAAAAAGAATTTTAACGATTAATGAGGGGGAAACGCCGGCGATTATTTCGCGGCTTCGGGATAAAACGGATTTCAAAAGTTTGCGGATAAAACAACTTTTGGCTTTGCCTGACTTGACGAAAACAGCGGGTTCTCCCATAAAATTCTTGATTGATGCCATTATTAAGATGCGCCGGTTTGATGATTTTGATATCATTGACGTTCCCGAAATTGTCAGCGTCAGAAATAATTTTGATTTATTGAATACTCCGCCTGACCACCCCAGCCGCCGGGAAACCGACACTTATTACGCGGAAAAAGATTGGGTTTTGCGCACCCACACTACGGTAATGTGGCCGTATTATTTTTCCGAAGAAAATATGGAAAAATTGGAAACCGAAGGCGAAATTGGAGCTTTGTGTTACGGCAAAGTTTATCGGAAAGACGAAATTGACCGCTCTCATTATCCGGTTTTCCACCAGGCAGACGGCTTGTATATTTGCCGGAAAGACAAAAAAATAATCGGCATACCGGAATTAACAGAGGTTCTGGTTGACATCGCCAAAAACATTTACGGAGTCGATGTTGAATATCAGATTTCCGAAGACACTTTCCCTTTCACAAATCCCAGCATTCAAGTGGCGATTAAAGGCAAGGGAAACGGCCAATGGCTTGAGGTTCTAGGCGCCGGCGTTGTCCACACCCAAGTTTTAAAAAATTTGGGCATTGACCCCGAAGTTTACAATGGCTGGGCCTTCGGTTTCGGATTAGAGAGATTGGCGATGATAAAAATGGACATTTCCGATATTCGGATTTTCTGGTCAACCGACAAAAGAATCACGAGCCAGTTCAAAGATTTAAACAGCCGCTTCCACGAAATAAGCAAATATCCGATGACTTATCGCGATATTTCTTTCGTGGTTGATAAAGATACCAGCTTAAATAATTATTACGAAATTATCAGGGGCTGCGCCGGCGATTTGGTTGAAGAGGTTTCTCTCTTGGATAAATATGAAAATAAGGAAAAATTCGGCGAAAACAAAATCAGCTACACCTTTCACATCGTTTATCGCTCTAATGAAAGAACTTTGACCAAAGACGAAGCGGATAAAATCCAGGGACTTATTGAAACGCGTACCAAACAGGAGTTAAATGCCATCGTGCGTTGACCCAAATAAATAAAAAAATTATGACTTCTAAAGAACCTAAATTGCCCAAACTCGGAAAAATTCCTCCCGAATTTTTTAACAAATTTATCTATCCTAAGTTAGGCCATCGTGATTTATCGGTTAGCGTAAAGCCCCAGCATGGAGTTGATTTCGGAGTTATTGATTTAGGAGAGAAAGTTTTAGTTTTATCCACCGACCCGTTTTATATCGCCAAAGAATTGGGCATAGAAAAAGCCGCCTGGTTCGCGGTTCATATCATTGCCAGCGATGTGGCGGTGAGCGGTATAAAACCTCGATACCTTTCCATTGACTTGAATTTGCCTCCGGAAATAACCGAAAGCGAACTTGTCCGATTATGGAACACGGTAGATAGCGAATGCAGGAAGCTTGGTATTAATGTTGTCACCGGCCATACCGCCAGATATGCCGGTTGTAATTATCCGATGGCGGGCGGGGCGACCATTTTCGGCATTGATAAAAAAGAAAAGTTGATAATCCCAAAGTCAAAGCCCGGCGATGTCATCATAGTTTCCAAAGGTCCCGCTATTGAAACTACGGGTTTGATGGCCGCTTATTTTCCGAAGTTTCTTGAAGAAAAATACGGCAAAAGTTTTGTTAAAAAAGCCCAGGATATTTATTATCAGATGTCTGTGGTAAAAGACGCCTTGGTGGCGGCCTCGGTTGGCGGCGTTACCGCCATGCACGACGCCACCGAATGCGGAGTTTTGGGAGGGCTTTATGAGATGGCGGCGCACAGCGAAACGGGGATGAATATTTATTTAGATAAAATAATTTTACAAGATGAAGTGAAAAAAACTTGCGAATGTTTCGGCATAGACCCGTATAAAGCAATCAGCGAAGGCACCTTATTGGTAACCGCGGATAAAAAGAAAGCCCCTGGAATCATTAATGCTCTAAAAAAAGAAGGCATTCCCGCAAGCATCGCCGGAGAAGTGACTCCGAAAAAAGAAGGAATTTATGTTTTTGAAAAAAATAGAAAATACAAATTGGAACATCCCAAGATAGATCCCTTTTGGGGAAAATTTGAAGAATATCTCAGGAAATCAAATTAATTTTTTATTTATTCCAAGTGCACTTCCTTGGAAAATTTCTTTAATTTTTCTTTAAGCAGGGGATAAGAACTCAATTTCGGGTCTTTTTCAATGATTTCCAAAGCCGCTTGGCGGCTGTTTTTCACCAAATCGGGATTCTGAAGGGCTTTCATGGCCAAGTCCGGCACACCGGTCTGGCTTTGACCGAGAAATTCTCCGGGGCCTCGGATTTCCAAGTCCTTTTCCGCCAATTCCAGCCCGTTTTTGGCTTCAACTATGGATTGTAATCTTTGCTGGGTGGTTTTCGCCGAAGAATCGGTAAAAAGAAAACAAAACGATTGATGAACACCTCGTCCGACCCGGCCGCGAAACTGATAAAGCTGGGCCAAGCCGAAACGCTCGGCGCCCTCAATCATCATTATGACGGCGTTGGGGATATCCACTCCGACTTCAACAACCGAAGTGGAAACCAAAATATCAATTTTGCCGGCCGCAAAATTTTTCATTATCAGCTCTTTTTCTTTGGCGGGCATTTTTCCGTGAAGCATCGCCACTTTTAAATCCGGGAAAATTTTATTTTTCAATTTTTCATATTCTTCTTTTACTGCTTTTGTTTCCAAAAGCAACGCTGATTTATGCCAATTTAGCCGATTTATGCGGATATTGTTATCAGTATTAATCAGCTTATTATCAGCATTTATCTGCGTGTCCGAGTCAATACGAGGACATATAACGAACACCTGCCGTCCTTTCTTAACTTGTCCCCGGATAAAAGCATAGGCCTTATCGCGATTAGTTGGGGCCACGATTTTAGTAATGATCGTTTTCCTGTTTTTTGGTAATTCCGTAATCGTTGATAAATCCAAATCACCGAAAATACTCAAAGATAAAGTTCGCGGAATAGGAGTAGCCGACATAGAGAGAAAATGGGGGATTAGCTTATTGTTTTTTAAGAGTTTTGCCCGCTGGGAAACGCCGAAGCGATGCTGCTCGTCAATAACCACAAAAACCAAATCATTGAAAACCACGCCTTTCTGTATTAAAGCGTGGGTGCCAATGATAATTTTAATTTTTCCCAAAGCGATTTTTTCCAGAAGCTCGCTTTTTTTGGTTTCGGTTTCCAGGCCATCTCCGTAGAAAACTTTTGTTTGCGCTGAAGTAATAAGAGCCAATCCTTTCCCAAAATCAGGAAAAAATTTAATGAAAGTTTGATAATGCTGATGAGCCAGAATTTCTGTCGGAGCCATAAAAACGCTTTGCTTGTCTTCTTTGGCCGCCGCTAAAGCCGCCAGGGCAGCCACTATGGTTTTTCCCGAGCCGACATCTCCCTGAAGCAGGCGGCTCATCGGATGATTTTTCTCCAAATCCTGGATAATCTCCCAGAGAGATTTTTTTTGGGAAAGCGTTAATTCAAAAGGCAGATAATTAATAATTTCCTTGAGCCATTCAATATCTTTTTTTAAAGGAACGGCTTTTTCCCGATTAAGCTTTAAACGCCGTAAAATATTGGAAAGTTGAAGAAAAAAAAGATCTTCAAAAGCAAAGCGTTTTTTCGCCTCCTGCGCTTCTTTTAAATTTTTTGGAAAATGGATTTTTTGAATCGCGGAATTTATTTCCGGCAGATTATTTTTTTTAAGCACCGAAGCCGGTAAAAATTCGGGAATTTTTTCCAGATTTTCAAGGATTGGTTTTATCAAATAACGGATTCCTTTTGAAGTCAGCCCCTTGGTTTCCGGATAAATTGGCACCAGGCGCGCCGTATGGCGCGTCTCACGGATTGACGCGGATTCAAAAAATTTAGAAGCGGATTCGCGCGAATTTATAAATTCATAAACGGGGTTAGAAAGATACAATTTGTTTTTGGAAACAGTAACTTTTCCGGCAAAATTAGCCGATATTCCTTTATGGAGGATATTTTTCAAATATGGTTGATTGAACCAAATCGCCCCGATACTGCCTGTTTCGTCGCTGATTAACGCTTCCACTAAAAACATTCTTCGCTGCCAACTGCGGCGCAAAGAAATATTAGCGATTATTCCTTGAACGGTTGCCTGTTGTCCGGCTTTAAGTTCGGCAATTTTGTAAATTTGAGAAAAATCTTCATAGCGAAAGGGGAAGTGTCGCAGTAAATCGCCCACGCTTTCAATCCTTAGTTTCTTAAGGCGTTCCAAAAATTTCGGCCCGATGCCGTAAATTTCAGAAAGGGAGGTTTCGAGATTTAACATAATAAAAGTCCGCCCACCAGGAATCGAACCTGGAACCGTCTCCTTAAGAGGGAGCTGCTCTGCCAATTAAGCTATGGGCGGTATTTCAATTATACATTCACCAATTATCAATTTCCACCACCAAATTTTCATTATTTTTTATCGTAGAAAATTTACTATTGTAATTCCACGATCGTGGAATTACAATAGTAAATAGAAAAAAATATCTCCAGATTAAAAATCTTTAAAGAATATGTTATTATTAAAATAATGAAAATCTATATCACTCGCAGAATTCCGGAAGACGGAATTAAAAAATTACAAAATAAAGGATACGAAGTAATTATCAATTCCGAAGACCGGGTTTTGACTAAAGAAGAATTAACAGCGGCTCTCCAAGGGAAAAATTATGATGCCGTGCTGTGTCTTTTAACCGACAAAATTGATGACGAGGTTTTGGCAGCGGCCGGCCAAAAAACAAAAATCTTTGCCAATTACGCCGTTGGCGTTGATAATATTGATCTTCCGGCGGCCCAGAAGCGTGGAATAATAGTTTCTAATACGCCGGGCGTTTTAACCGAAAGCGTCGCCGAATTGACAATCGGCCTTATTTTCGCCATCACCAAAAGAATCGTTGAAGCCGATGAATTCACCCGGAGAGGAAAATTCGTGGGCTGGGCGCCGATGCTTTTTCTGGGTTCAGACCTTAAAGATAAAACTTTGGGAATAATAGGACTGGGTCGGATTGGCGGCGAAGTGGCGCGCCGGATGCATGACGGATTTGGCATGAATATTATTTATTTTGACGCCAAACGCAACGAAGAATTGGAAAAAATTTATCATGTTGAATATGCCGATTTGGAAACCCTGCTTAAAACTTCAGATATTGTTTCAATTCACGTTCCTTTACTTCCGACTACCCGGCATTTAATTGACGCTCAAAAATTGGCGATGATGAAACCAAGCGCTTATCTTATCAACACTTCTCGCGGCCCGATTCTTGACGAAATTGCTTTGGTAGAAGCCCTCAAAAATAAAGTTATCCGGGGAGCGGCCAT
>JAVHOD010000012.1:0-5476 GCA_036169835.1 Minisyncoccota bacterium
CTTTAACATTAAAGGCGATTATTAAAGCGCCGCTCACGCCCGCCGTTTTAAAATCGCTTTCATTGACATTGCCGGCCTCGGCTTTAAGAATTTTAACAACACCGTTCTCCAAAGTAATTTTTTCCAAACTTTCTTTCAGCGCTTCAACAGTTCCTTGGACATCGGCCTTAACGATTATGTTTATCGTGTTGACGGCTCCTTCCGGTTTGGTATCAAGCGTTTTTTCAATCAATTCACCGATTTTTAACGCAGTTTTAGTGCCTTCGCAATTGCCAAAAGACGGGACAGAGAAAAAAACGGCTTTGAACAAAATCGCTGAAATTTTAAATTTAGCGCCCGAAGCTTTGGATAAAATTTTTAAGGAATCCGACTTGGAATTCACCAATCGGATTTTATTGGTCGGCGATTTGCCTCAAAGCAAGGCTGTGGCTTTACAAGGCGCCAATTTGGCCGGATTGCAAATTGAAAACGACTGGCAAAGGGATTACCGGGGTTTTGAGGCTTTTAGTCATTTATTGGGCTATGTCGGTTTAGTCACTAAAAACGACCTTGCCGTCAACCCTAATTTAGTGAGCGATGATTTGGTAGGCAAAAGCGGTTTGGAGGCTTATTATGATAATCAATTAAGAGGCGAAAACGGCGCGATAACCAGTTTTAAAAACGCCAAAGGGAAAATTTTGGTTGAAAATTTGACCAAGCAACCGGAAACCGGCCAGCCGTTAAAAACTTTTATTGACGCCGATTTTCAAAATTATTTTTATAATCGCTTAAAACAAGAATTAAAAAAATTAGGCCGGGATATCGGGGTGGGAATAGCCATTGACCCGAGGAACGGCGAGATTTTGGCCATGGTCAGCGTGCCGGGGTTTGATGCCGATAATATCGCTGATTCTTTAAATCAGCCGAATCAGCCGTTTTTTAACCGGGCCATTGCCGGCCTTTACGCTCCGGGGTCAACCATCAAGCCCTTGGTGGCCGCCGCCGCTCTTAATGAAAATATTATTGACACCAAAAAAGAGATTTTTTCCTCCGGCCGGATTGAAGTTCCTAACCCTTATCATCCCGACCAGCCGAGTATTTTTTTGGACTGGAAAGCAAACGGCTGGTGTGATTTTTATTCGGCCATAGCGCGTTCTTGCAATATTTATTTTTATGCTTTGGGCGGCGGCTTAGAAGACATTAAGGGCCTGGGGATTACCAAACTCCGCGATTATTGGCAGCGTTTTGGTTTGGGCGCTAAAGCCAATATTGATTTAGTCGGCGAAAAAGGAGGAGTTTTACCCGTACCTTCCTCAAATTGGCGTTTGGGCGACACCTACAACGTGAGCATCGGGCAAGGCGACCTTTTAGTCACTCCTTTGCAGTTGATTAACTACGTTACGGCCATTGCTAACGGTGGTAAAATATACCAGCCTCGGATATCTCAAACCGAATCAAAAATAATCAAAGACCTTAGTTATTTAAAAGCGGACTTTTCCGAGGTGGAGAAAGGAATGATTGATGCCACTCAAAAGCCCTACGGCACGGCTTATCTTTTAAATGACCTGCCTTTTGTGGTGGCCGCTAAAACCGGGACCGCCCAGATTAATTTTAATACCAAGGTTAATGCTTTGTTTGTCGGTTATGGTCCGGTGCCCGATCCGCAGGTAGCTATTATAGTTTTAGTGGAAAATGCCCGGGAAGGCAGCTTGAACGTTGTTCCTATAGCCAAGGATGTTTTTAGGTGGTATTATGAAACCCGAATTATTAAATAAATTATATTATGAACAGAGTTTTTTTAACCAGAGAACGATTAGTTGAGTTAAAGAAAGAATTAATTGACTTGAAGACCAGCGCCCGGAAAGAAATAGCCGAGCGGCTTAAACAAGCCAAAGAAATGGGCGATCTTTCGGAGAATTCCGAATTTACCAGCGCCCGCGAAGACCAGGTATTATTGGAGCACCGAATAGGCCAACTGGAAGAAATGATTCGCGAAGCGGCTTTGATTCGCAAATCCAACCAAAGCGAGGTGGTTAAAATCGGGTCCACCATTAAAGTCCGGAAGGGCAACCAGTTTTTTACTTACACCATCGTTGGCCCTGAAGACAGCAAGCCGGGCAGGGGTTTGATTTCCAACGAATCGCCTTTAGGTAAGGCATTTTTAGGGAAAAAATTGGATGACATAGTAAAAGCGCAGACCCCGGTTGGACTAGCTGAATATAGAATCATAAAAATTGAGTAGTCAGTTATGCTTAAAAATATCATTGCCGAACGGCAAAAAAAATTAGCTAAGTTAAAGAGTAAAAAAATAAATCCTTATCCTTCTTCGGCGAAGAGAACGGTTTTAACGGCCGAAGTTTTGGAAAATTTTAATAGTTGGGAAAAAAGCAAAAAGATTTTATTTTTAGTCGGTCGGTTGCGGGCTTGGCGCGACCAGGGCGGAATAATTTTTGCCAATTTAGAAGACGAAACCGGCCGATTCCAATTAGTATTTAACGAAAAACAAACCAAGCAATTTGATTTAATTAAAGAAACTTTGGATATTGGTGATTTTGTTGAAGTTTCCGGCAAACTTTTCAAAACCAAAAGAGGAGAGAAAAGCTTGGCCGTGAATTCCGGTCGGGTTGTCAGTAAAAGCTTAAGGCCTTTGCCGACTGAATGGTTTGGTCTTAAAGACGCTGAAGAGCGTTTTCGCCGCCGCTATCTGGATTTGCTTTTAAATCCTGAAGTTAAAGTCCGTCTGCAAAAACGTTCGGAGATAACCAGCGAACTCCGAAAATTGCTTTGGGCTGATGGATTTTTGGAGGTGGAAACGCCGATGCTCCAGCCAATGCCCGGCGGCGCCAAAGCCAAGCCCTTTAAAACGCGTTGGGAGGCCTTACGCGAAGACGTTTACCTGAGAATCGCTCCGGAATTGTATCTCAAAAGATTGCTGGTCGGCGGTTTTGAAAAAATTTTTGAGATCGGCAAAAATTTCCGCAATGAAGGAATTGACCGCGAACATTATCCCGAATTTACCATGCTGGAACTTTACTGGGCTTACGAGGATTATGGTTCTTTGATGAAATTTACCAAACAAATTTTATTGAAACTGGTTAAGAGTTTGAAATTAAAGTCAACGGTTTTCAATCATCCGTGGCAGACCTATACTTTTGATGAAATTCTGAAAAAATTTATTGAACCTTCGCGCTTGAGCCATCTCTCAAGCTTAAACGCCGAAGAAGCCGCCGAAATTTTCAAAAAAGAAATCTGCCCCAAACTTACTAATCCCACTTTTATTATTGATTATCCCGCGGCTATCTCGCCTTTAGCCAAATCTTCTTTAAAAGATTCTCATTTGGTTGAAAGATTTCAATTGGTGGTTAACGGTTGGGAATTGATTAACGGTTATTCGGAACTCAATGACCCCGAAGAACAGCGCCGCCGCCTGGAAGAACAGGAGAAAGAGTATCTCGCCGGCGACCAGGAATTGTCGCGGGTTGACCAGGACTTTCTTGAGGCCTTGGAATACGGAATGCCGCCGGCTGCCGGTTTGGGTATAGGAATTGACAGATTAGTGGCTATTTTAACGGAAAGCCACGGCATCAGAGAAATAATCAGTTTCCCGATGCTGAAAGGGAAAGAGGAGTAAATAATTTTCAATTTTCAAACGGTTTGAAAATTAAATCATTAAAAATTTTCCGATTCTATCGAGAATCCTCGACAAAGTCGGGACAATGAAAATTAAAAATTAGAAATTGAAAATTTTAAGAATATGTTAGACGTCAAATTTATCAGAGCCAACCCGGAATTAGTTAAAGAGGGAATCGCCAAAAAAAGAGCCGATCCCAAACTGGTGGATTCTTTTTTGCGGCTGGACGAGGACTGGCGGACTAAGGTCGCGGCCATTGACGAATTGCGCTCGGAACATAATCTGAATAACGCGGAATTAGCCAAACACCAGACTGATGATTTGCTCAGCAAAGCGGAAATTTTAAAAAAACAATTAACCAAACTGGAGGAGGACAAAAAGGATTTAGAGGAACGCCGCCAAGCCAAGCTTAATTTAATACCCAATTTGCCTGGCGCCGATGCGCCCTTGGGAAAAAATGAAACCGAAAATCAGGTTATGAGGGAAGTCGGTAAAAAACCGGAATTTGATTTTACCCCTAAAGATTATCTTTCTTTAGCCGAGAAACTCGGTATTATTGACGTGAAGCGGGCCGCCAAAGTTTCCGGCAGCCGTTTTGGCTATCTTCTGGGCACGGCCGCTCTTTTGGAATTCGCCTTGATTAATTTCGCGATAAAACGCCTTCTTGATGAAGATTTCATTTCTGAAATAATCAAGAAAAATAATCTTAATGTTTCCAATAAGGCCTTTATTCCGGTTATCCCGCCGGTTTTAATCAACCGGAAATCAATGTGGGGGATGGGTTATTTGGACCAGGGCGCTGATGAAATTTATCACTTGGAAAAAGATGACCTTTACCTGGTCGGCACTTCGGAACAGTCGCTCGGAACGATGCATCAGGATGAATCGTTTAAAGAAGAAGAATTGCCTAAACGCTATGTCGGATTTTCCACTTGTTTCCGCCGTGAAGCCGGTTCTTACGGCAAAGACACCAAAGGAATTTTACGGGTTCATCAGTTTGATAAGCTGGAAATGTTCAGCTTCACCGCTCCGGAAACTTCCAAAGAAGAACATAAATTATTTTTAGCGATTGAAGAGGCCTTAATGCGGGAGCTGGAGATTCCTTACCGGGTGATGAATATTTGCACCGGCGATTTGGGCGCGCCGGCCGCTTCAAAATTTGACATTGAAGCGTGGTTTCCGAGCGAAAATATTTACCGCGAAACCCATTCCACTTCCAACTGCACCGATTATCAGGCGCGAAGATTGAATATCCGTTATAAAGACAAAGAAGGAAAGGTAAATTTTGTGCATACTATCAACGGCACGGTTTTTTCCCAGCGTCCCATTGCCGCCATTATTGAAAATTATCAAACCAAAGAAGGCGCGATAAACATTCCCAAGGTTTTGAGTTCTTTTTTTGAGAAGTTAGAATAAGATTTTTTACGGACTATCGAGGTTCAACCTCGATATGAATTTTGAGTTTGCCGTCTTAATCATAAATTCTATCTCGCTTATCAATTTTAAGAATGTAAATCGTATCGCTTTTAACATCAAAGATCAGACGGTATATCCCAATTCGAAAACGAAATTCGCCCTCGCGGTAATCAGTGAGGTGTTTAGCAAATTTTAAAGGATTTTCTTGTTTCGCGTAAAAACGCATCTTTAGAACGATGCGTTTTTGAATTAGGCGAGGCAACTCTCTTAATTGTTTAGCGGCTTTTGGGGTATAGAAAATTTTCATTAAAAGCCGAGCTGTTTGAATAGTTTCTCTTGCGAAATAACTTTCTTTTGTTTCACCTCTTCTCTGGCCTCGCGGATATCCATTAAATGTTCTAAGTAAATCCAAAAATCCTTGAAGCGTTCCTCAAGTTTTTTCAAGCGAAG
>JAVHOD010000013.1:0-1103 GCA_036169835.1 Minisyncoccota bacterium
GTTTCTTTATCGGGAATTTCTCTTAAAATTTCCGGCCGGATGGGATTGCCGACCAAAATTGTTTTATCAGACGGGAAATATTGCGCCGCTTTTTCAAAAGATATGAAAATTTTTCCGGCAAAACGGGCGGACCAAAGATTGGTTAAACCCGGTATTGTGTCTGATTCATGGATTATTATCGGTATCCGGTAAAATCTGGAAGCCAAAATGACAGCCATCGGGACTCCTGTCCCCCCTTTGGAAAAAACTAAATCCGGCATAAACCGGAAAATTTTAAAAAGCGCCTGAAAAAAACTGAAAACGAATTTAGGAGCGTCAATAAAATTATTTAAAGAAAAATAACGCCGTAGTTTGCTGGATATAATCTTTTCGGTTTTTATTCCCCTACTCTCAAATTCGTTGTTCAGGACGCCTCCCGGCCCGAAATATTTTATTTCTATATTACGATTTTGTTCCGCGGCTAAGCGATAAATTTCTTCAGCCACCGCGACTAAGGGATAGATATGCCCTCCCGTACCGCCGGCGGTTAAAAGTATTCTGGTTTTATCCTTCATGCTTATCGTTTTTTTATGACTTTTTTCACCGCTTCTTTAATTGCGTTCACCCCCATTCCGTATTTTTCAATCAATTCATTCATGTTGCCGGATTCGCCGAAAGTGTCCTGCATCCCGATAAATTCCATCGGCGTCGGGTAATTTTTGGCTAAAATTTCCGCCACTGCGCCGCCTAAACCGCCTTTAACCTGGTGCTCTTCAACGGTAACCACGGCCCGGCATTTTTTAGCGACATCGATTATCGTTTTTTCATCCATTGGTTTAAGCGTATGATTATTAACCACAATAGTATTAATTCCCTCTTCAGCTAAATCTTTGGCGGCTAATAAAGCGTTATAAACTAACGGACCGCAGCCAATAATGGCGCATTGCGGTTTTGAAGAATCCCAAAAAATTTCCGCTTTGCCTGGAATAAAAGGCGTTTGGTCGGTAGTGAAAACCGGGGTTTTCTCCCGCGTAAGACGAATGTAATCCGGCCCCCAAATTTTAGCCGCGGCTACTGTGGCTTTTTTTGCTTCAAGAGAATCGCAGGGAATAAAAAATCTTTTA
>JAVHOD010000014.1:0-5349 GCA_036169835.1 Minisyncoccota bacterium
ACGCTTGATTTAATCTGGCGGCCCTGGCCCAAACCCGAAGGAACTTCGTTTTGGATTTCGTCAGCTAATTTTTCCAAATGCGGTCTGATTTCTTTTTCGGAATATTCCGAGCGCAGAAGTCTCATGCCGCAATTAATGTCATAACCGACGCCGCCGGGGGAAATAACACCATCTTCAAAATCCATCGCCGCCACCCCGCCGATAACAAAGCCATAGCCGGTATGGATATCCGGCATTGCCAAAGAATAATTCACTATGCCCGGCAAGCAAGCCGTATTTATAACCTGGCTGAAAGCGTCCGGTTCTATTTCGTTTAATATCTTTTCCGACGCGTAAATTCTAGCCGGAACCCGCATGTCTTTTCGGAAAGTTTTCGGGACTTCCCAGAGCCAATCCGATATTTTTTGTAAATCTTTTTTATCCATTTTTATAATTATATCACCAATCCACTACCACCCTAAAAAGCAAAGGAATTTCCTTGAAGCGAGGCTCGAGGAACGAGCGGGCATGGTTCCGAGCGAAGCGAGGAGAGCGAGCGACGAAAGCCAGCGAAAATCCTCGCTGGGGATTTGAGCGGTAGCGAAAGGAGATTCCTTTGCTAAAAAACAAACTTATACATCAAATAAAATAGTCGCCTCCCAAATACCGCCCTCTTTTTGATGAATGTTTAAATCATGATAAGTTACCGCTTTGACGTCTTCATCGAATCTCTCAATAGGATAACCACTGATTTCGGCTTTTAAATAAGCCATTCCCTGAACGCCCTCGGGCTGAAAATCCAAGAATCTTACCTCCGGATAAATCGCCTGATTAATCTGGCTTTCTCCCAAAATATCATTAAGAAAATCCACCAGCAAAATTTCTCTATCCGCTGATTTTACCTTAATTTTGAATTTTAAATTTTGAATTTTAAATTCAGATTTTGCGGCTTCAGCCGACAAAATCTGTGCCATCGCCCAAACGGCATTCTTGAAGAGTTCCTCCAGACTGCTTCCGATAACCTTAATTTTAATATCGGCTTTATGCTCTAAAATTTCAAATTTTTTCATTTTTGATTATTTTAGCAATATCTTCGGGCAATAAAAAGTCCTCCGACCCGGGTCGGAGGACTAAACGATTCTACTGA
Source organism: Minisyncoccota bacterium (assembly GCA_036169835.1). GTDB lineage: Bacteria > Patescibacteriota > Minisyncoccia > UBA6257 > MFKM01 > MFKM01. Next base: position 1,127 of record JAVHOD010000014.1, read on the forward strand.
AACAAAACGGCCTGCCTCTTTTACTCCTTTCCTTGTCTTTATAAAGGAAAATTCCGCATTCGCTGCAAGAACAGTTAGACGGAGTTCGGTGTCCAGAACAATGTTCTTCTAAAAAATCTCTCTGGAGATGGAATTCTTTACCAGTGACCGGACAAAAATCAGCTAAGGCGTCAAAACAAAATTCTCGGATATCTTTTTTAAAGTGCAATCTTCTCTTTTTCACTTTCCCTCCTTTCTTTAATAGTTTCCTCAACAATTTTTCTTTCGTCCCAGGGAATTTTTCTGCCCTCTTCCAAATGAAGCCACGGCTCGCAACCTTTTCCGGTAATTATGACAACATCACCTTTTTTGGCTGAAGAAACGGCTTTTCTAATGGCTTCTTTTCTATCTAAAATTTCAAAAACATTGGAAATTGAGAATTGAGAATTAAAAATTCCAGATTTTATCTCCGATAAAATCTGGCTAGGGTTTTCATCATAAGGGTCTTCATTGGTGAGAATAATTTCATCACAATATTTCCCGGCGATTTCCCCCATTTTCGGCCGCTTCCATTTATCTCGGCCGCCGCCTGCGCTTCCTAAAACGCAAATAAGTTTATTAGTTGATGAGCTGACGGGCTGATGACGAAGAGTTTGGTAAACTTTTTCTAAAGAATCCGGCGTGTGGGCGTAATCAATGATTATCGTAAATGGGTCTGTTTGAATTATTTCCATTCTGCCGGGAACACCGGGGAAATCCTCAATGGCTTTTTTGATGGTTTCCTCGCCAATCCCCTGCGATTCGGCAAAAGCGACCGCCGCGGCAATGTTTTCCTGATTAAAATCACCGATAAGGTTAGGATTTAGAATATAGAATTTAGAATTTAGGATATTTTTGGAATATAAAATAATTTTCCCGCCTTTGGCCGCTTCAATAAAATATTGGGCGTTAGGGTCATCTTGATTGATGAAAAACAATCTTGAATCTTGCCCGGCCTTCGCAGCCGAAACTGCTTCGGCGGAGTAGGCAATCTTGAATCTTGAATCTTTTATATTTCTTACATATTTGAAAAAATCGCCTTTTGCTTTGCGGTAATTCTCGAACCCTTTGTGGGCTTCAATATGCTCCGGCGCCAAATTAGTGAACAAAGCGGCGTCCCATTTAATAAACCGGTGGCGATGCTGCGAAATCCCCTGGGAAGTCACTTCAATCAAAGCATATTCGCAGCCGCCATTAACCGCTTGCCTTAAAAAACTTTGGATAAAAGCCCGGCCCGGCATCGTGTTGCCGAGATAATTTTTTTGGCTTTGATTGCCAATTTTAATCCGGATTGAAGAGAGTAGGGCGGTTTTTTTACCAGCCGCTTCCAAAATCGCGTTAATCAACTCCAAAACCGTGGACTTGCCTTTGGTGCCGGTCACGCCCAAAACAAAAATCCGCTTTGAGGGAAAACCAAAAAATAATGCCCCGAAAAAAGACCAAAGAAAGTGATACCCGGATAAAAACATGTTCAAAAATAAATTTAACGCTTATTTAGGAAACGCAGGGCTTCTTTCAGGCGATCTTCTATTTTTTTGCTTTCGGGAGATATTTTAGTTAAAGCATCCCGCACCTGCCTTCGGGAGTAGCCCAAACCGACCAAGGCCTCTTCAACTTCGGTATCTAAATCTAATTTTTGGGTTAAGGTTTTGGCGGTTTTTAATTTTATTTTATTCTTCAGTTCCAGAATAACCCGTTCGGCGGTTTTTTGGCCGATACCCGAAGCCCGGGTCAGCAAATCCGGCCGGTTTTCAATAATGGCGGCCATGATATTCTCCAAGCGATCAACCGCCAAAATATTGAGGGCGGTTTTCGGCCCGATACCGGAGATGGAAATAAGCAAGGCGAAAAAGTTCAATTCTTCTTCTTTGAGAAAGCCGTAAAGTTCGAGGCTGGATTCCTCGCGGATATACAAATAACAAAAAATTTTAACTTCGGAACCGGCAACCGGCAAATTATTAAGCATGTCGGCGGTCAAAAAAATTTTAAAACCAATGCCGCTATTTTCTATGACGGCAAAATTTTCTCCCCTGCCCGCCACTTTCCCCGTTAAATAATGGATCATTTCGTTAATGATATAATAGCATTGTCTTACTATGCGATTCAAAGCCCCTAAAAATAGCGAGAGATTTTTTTGGACTAATCATGTTTTCGGGAAAATGATTTTTTACGGGCTTTCCGAGCAACGGGTGAAACGGGCTATCTCAAATCCCGACCGAATTGAAGAAGGCATCGCCCCGGACACCGTTGCCTGTATGCAAATCGGCGGCTCCGAAAAACACCGGCAGGAAATCTGGGTGATGTATCAAACTACAAAATCAAATATTAAAAACAAAAAAAACTCGCCTTTTCAGCGGGCCAGCAAACTCAAAATTATTTCCGCTTGGCGCTATCCCGGAAAAAGTCCGGCGAAAAATCCCATTCCCCGGGAGATACTTGATGAAATAAAGGATTTGGTATAGATTTTGCCCCTCTTGCTTTAGGGATTTAAATTTATATAATTATGACATGCCTAAAATCAAATCAGCCAAAAAAGCTTTAAGACAAAGCGTAAGAAGGAAAAAGCAAAATATCGGAAGGAAAAATAACCTGAAAAAAGCCCTGAAAAACTTTCAGGGGCTTGTTAAAGCCGGTAAATTTGAAGAAGCGAAAAAATATTTAAGCGAGGTTTACAAAACAGCCGACAAAACCGCCAAGGCCAACACTATTAAAAAAGGCAAAGCCGACCGCATCAAGTCCCGCCTAACTCAACTATTAGTTAGGGCCAAATCAAGCAAAACCTCTTCATAATCCAAGCCGCCGGACTTTACCGAAACGTCATAATCCGCCAACTTCAGAAGAAGATTGGCCGGCGCTCCGTAACTCAACAAGTTAAAAGCGTAAGCCACCGGCTCTTTTTGAATCAAAAGCCGCTCCAAAGCGACTAATTTTTTTTTCAGCGGATTCTGGCCGGCCAGAATTCTTGCCAAATCAAAAATCTCTTCCTGGTAAGAAAAAGGAATCAAGGACTCCAGGTCGGAAACAGAAATCGGCTGGGAAAAATCAGCCATAGAAATTTTATCCAATTCATTAACCAACGCCCAGGTATCGGTATTGGTTTGCTCTTGCCAGCGAATCAGATAATCCTTGGCTTTCGGTTCAAATTTCAGATTACGTTTTTCGCCTTCTTTCCTGATAAAAAACACCAGCTCTTCGGCGTTTAATTTTTTGAATTCCTGATTTAAAACCGGTTTCTCGGTCAAAAAATCAAATTCTTTGGCCGGTTTTTTCTCTTCCAAAATCATCAAAGCGATATTGTCGTTATTTAATTGTTCTTTCAGAATGGGTTTTATTTTTTTCGGCTCAACCTCAAAAATGCCGCTGACCAAAGCCATTTTGAAATTATCAAAAAGCGATTGCTGGGACAAAAAATCTTTTAAAGACAAATGGCTTTCTTCATTTTCGGATAAATCAAAATTTTTGAAATCAAAATCAGGATGCTTCTTTTTATTGAAATCAATCAGCTCTTTCTCTTTTTGCCGCCGGCGGTAAGAATCCGGCCCATGAAGGAAAATTATCATATAATTTTATTTACAAGAATAACCATATTAATTTTCAGATGAATTTCGCGGCCGCCTTGAAGAATATCCCGCAGGCGCTGAAAGCTTGGTTTCGCCGCAGGCGAATTTCAGCGCCGAGGGTTGCCGTCCCGATGCCTTCAGGCATCGCGGATCCACGATTTTGCTTCAGCAAAATCGGGACTGGAGTAAAATTATTCTGGTTCTGAAAGGCGGTGGCGAAATTCATAATTTAGCAAGTCAAATGGAATAACCCCGCGACTTTTTTATCCTTTCCCAGAGAATTGAAACTTTTCACCGCCTCTCCCGTCGGCTCAATTATTAATTTAATGTCCTTTGACGTTATCGCTTGCTGGGCCTCGTCCATTACTTCGGCCGCGCCCATTTCTCCGGTGCCGATGACAATTACCTCCGGCTTCTGGTCTAAAACTTCTTCAATATCCCTTTTCCCTATCTCATGGCTTTTATTCCGCCACCAAAGCTTAACTTCGCCATTTAAACCAACTTGAACGTCATGGTTATAAACCTGGCCGTCAATTTTTATAAAACCGAAAGAATACTCTTCAATCATACCCAGTTAACTCAACTCCGATATTTTATTAGATATATCAGAGTTGATAATTAATGATTTTGTTTTATTTGATTAAT
>JAVHOD010000015.1:0-3248 GCA_036169835.1 Minisyncoccota bacterium
GGCTTCATTTCAGATGGGGACATAAAGTCTATTAAAAAAGGAGGAAGTATGGAACAGGATAAAAGAGTATACAGATTCACCAAAAAACAGGCGAAACAGCTTAAGGAAGAAGATAATACGGATTTGTTTTCTTTTTTGAAGAAAGCAGACAGTTGGACAAAAAACGCAAGAAACCCCAAAGGAAACTTGAGATTACGAATGTGCATAAATTAAGAAAACTTAAATACCGAAGATTTTATTAGCCCGCGCAGAGTATTATAAAATATTCTGCCGCGGACTTTTTTATTTTGACATCTCATTTTTTTTATTTTATCCTGATTTCATAACATGATAACTCGCAAACTCGGTATTGATTTAGGGACAACCAACACTTTGGTTTTTGTCCCGGGCAAGGGACTGGTGATCAACGAGCCCACAGTGGTGGCTTTAAGCAAGCCGTCCAACGCCGTGCTGGCGGTCGGCTTGGAAGCGAAGGAAATGGTAGGCCGGACGCCCGGCGACATCGTCACTTACCGGCCGCTAAAAGACGGCGTGATTGCCGAATATTACATCACCAAGACAATGCTGAAATATTTTATTTCCAAAGCCATCGGCCGTTTCAATATTTTCAAACCCGAAGTTGTTATTTCGGTTGCCGCCGGCATTACTTCAACCGAAAAGCGGGCGGTGATGAACGCCGCGCGCGAAGCCGGCGCCAAGGAAGTTTATCTGGTTAAAGAGCCGCTTTTAGCCGCGTTAGGAGCCAACATTCCGATAAATTCTTCTTCAGGAAATATGATTATCAACTTAGGCGGCGGCACGACCGAAACGGCGGTTATTTCTTTGGGCGGCATTGTGACTTGGGCCAGCCGCCGGGTGGCGGGTAATCATTTCGACCAGGCCATTACGGATTACATAAAGAAAAAATACGCCTTAGCCATCGGGGAAGCCACGGCCGAAACCATTAAAATTGAGATTGGGTCTGCCCTCACCAACCCCGCTAGATTGACTATGCAAATCCGGGGCCGCGACCTGATTACCGGGTTGCCCAAAGATTTGACTATTAATTCCAATGAAATCGTTGAAGCTATTAGTCCCCATCTTGATGATATTGTCGATTCAGTGCGGTCGGTTTTTAATGAAACACCGCCGGAATTGGTGGCTGATATTATGGAGAAAGGAATTATTGTTTCCGGCGGAACGGCTCAACTCCGGAACATTGATGAATTTTTCCGGAGGAGTTTGGGAGTGGCCGCGTATGTGGCTGAAGACCCTTTTTATTGCGTGGCCAAGGGAACGGCGGTGATTTTAGAACATTTGGATGTTTATAAAAGAACGCTGCTTTCTAAACTTTAATGCTGTACGGTCTGGAGGATAAAATTGAATTATTTAAAAGATTAATCAAAGAGAACAATTTACGGCAGTCCTATTTATTTTTCGGCGAACCGCAAATCGGTAAATTCACTTTTGCCAGCGCTTTGGTAAATTTTTTGGAAAACGGCGAATTTAAGCCGTCAATTGTCGTTCGGCCTTTAATTGACGCTAAATTTTTTACGCCTGACGAATCCGGCTCCATCGGCATTGACGCGGTCAGGGAGTTGAAAAAGTTTCTTTATCAGCGGCCCATTGTTTCTGCCTACCGGAGCGCGGTTTTTGATTCGGCCGATTCCCTGACTCCCGAAGCCCAGAACGCTTTATTGAAAATTATTGAAGAGCCGCCTCAATCTTCTTTAATTATTTTTATCGCGGCCGAAACCTCGGCTTTTCCTCCGACTTTAGTTTCAAGGTTCGTCAAGGTTTATTTTCCTCGGCTCAAACAAAAATTAATTGAAAAATATTTAAAAGAAAAATTAAAAATTGACTCAAGTCAGGCGGCTTTGACAGCCGGGCAATCTTTTGGCAGAATTGGGCTAGCGATTCAATTACTTCAATCGCCGTCTTTAAAAACCGGTTCCGAACCGGAGTCCCTTTCAAAATATCTGCAAGAGATTATTTTATCTTTACGCAAGAATCTTTTGAAAAATTCATCAAAGTTGAGTTGGCTGTTGGAACGCGAGGAATTGGTGAAAAGATATAATTTAAATCCGAAATTGCAATATAAAGCCATCGAGCAGTTGGTGAACCATAAATCATGAATAAAGCATTCCCTTTTATAATTTGCGTAGTGACTCTTGGAATTGTCTTATACACCTTGCCGCAATTCACGGCTTTTTTCGGTTTTGGCTCTCTTATTCAAACCAAACTTTCACCGATAGTTTTTATATCCAACGATAACGGGAAAAATTTTAATCAAACTTATTGGGCGGGAAATTTTACTCCGACGGTTTATGATTTTGAAACCGATGGGCAAAATCTTTCTTTCGCTTACGCCGCCACCGATCGGGGGCTTTTTATGAGCCGCGACGGGGGCGATCATTGGTATTCCTATTCTGATTTAGAGGGGCAATTAACCAACGCCGCGGTCTATCAAATACAACAAGCCGCCGCCAAACCCGACCGGTTTTTTATTTCCCTTTTCAAAAACGGCCAAGGAGGAATTTATCAAACTGACGACCGTTTCTTTACCCTTAAAAAAATTTTTGACACCAAGGAAGCGGTGGCTTATAAATTAACTTCTTCCGGCGACAATCTCTATTTGGGGCTTTCCGACGGCAGGGTGATCAGCTATTCCTTAAATGATTCAGGATTCAGATTGTTGGCCGCCTTAGGGTCGCCGATCACCGATGTGGTTGTAAATGGCTCCACTACAATTTACGCGGCCACCAGAGCTAAAGAAATTTGGAAAGGCAGTGTTTCGGGAAACGATTTCGCTCTTTTGCGCGAACAACAGCCCAGCCAGTCGGCTTATACCGCTTCTTTGCTCGGCGCTAATTTAACGACTGTCGTCGCCAAAAATCCCATCAAGACCATTTTGCCGGATGCCCAAGGTAATATTTATTTAGCCGCGGCTGACAAGCTTTACAGGAGCGTCAATTCCGGCAAGAACTGGCAGTTGATTTTAGACGTGCCCGGCCGCCAAGTTTCTTCTCTTAACCTGGGAAACAATGGCCAGATTATAGTGGGCACCGGAGACGGAAATAGTTTATAAAGGGCTTGGTCCAAAAATTCAAGCCAAAGGCGCAGGATTTTTGGCAACAAAACCTTACCCCGCCCTTTCTAAAATCAAGAAAGGGCGGGGTGCTCAAATTTATGGTAAAATTTATATCATCAAAGGTTCATAAATTTTAATAAATATGGCAATGACAGGACTTCTGGAAAAATTTAAAAAA
>JAVHOD010000015.1:3348-5285 GCA_036169835.1 Minisyncoccota bacterium
TTCATAAATTTTAATAAATATGGCAATGACAGGACTTCTGGAAAAATTTAAAAAAGAAACCGTTTCATTAATTGAAAATTTTAGAAAAGAAATAATCGTTGTCCGGGGCAACCGACCCAGCCCGGCCTTGGTGGAAAATTTGAAAGTTGATTATTTCGGCCAATCTCTTTTAATCAAGCAATTGGGTTCTATCGGCATTGTCCCACCTCGGGAAATTGACATTAATGTCTGGGATAAAAACGCCATTCCCGGCGTTGTTAAAGCCATTGAAACTGCGGGCTTCTCGGCTAATTACACAGACAAGCTCATCAGAATCAATTTGCCGCCTTTAAATGAAGAACGGCGTCAGGAACTGGTAAAAGCCGTGAAAAAAATCGGGGAAGTTTTCAAAATTCAGTTAAGAGCTCACCGCGACGAAATCAATAAAGAAATCGGGCGCTCGTTTGACGCCAAAGAAATCAGCGAAGATCAGAAATTCAAACTCAAAGAAGAAATCCAGAAAAGCGTCGATTCGGTCAATCAGGAAATAGAAAGCGTTTTGGATAAAAAAATCAAGGAACTGGAGGAGGTTTAATTACCGTAATTACAGTAATTGCTGTAATTGAGTAATTGCCAATTGGAACTTAGGCAATAAATTAATAAATAATCATGACTATATTCTTATCTATAATTTTTCTTTCAATAATTTTATTTTCCCACGAACTGGGGCATTTTTTACTGGCTAAAATCTGCAAAGTGCCGGTGGAGGAATTCGGCTTCGGTTTTCCGCCGAGAATCTGGGCGAAAAAAATCGGCGAGACCGAATACAGTTTAAACTGGTTACCCTTTGGCGGTTTCAACAAAATTAATGGAGAAGGTTTTGAGAGCCAGCCGGCCGGCCGCCGGATGCTGATTTTGGTAGGCGGCATCTTGGTCAATATTATTTTGGGCTGGGTGTTTTTTGTTTTTGTTTTTACGATCGGCAGTAAGCCCTTCGTTATTATCAGTGATTTAGCTCCGGGGTCTCCGGCGGCTTCAGCCGGAATTCAGAAAAACGATGAAGTCCTCTCTATAATTTATCAAAACGAAACCCTAAACGCTCCTTTTTCCAGCCAGCAGTTCATTGATTTTGTCAGTCCCTATAAAGGAGAAACTTTTACCTTAAAAATAAATCGTGAAGGGGAAAATATGGATATTTTAGTGGGCAGCCGCAAAGATCCGCCAACCGGCGAAGGGTCAATGGGCGTGACTCTTGTTGATGCCGGTACGCCGGCGATGCCTTTTGTCAAAAGTTTATGGGAAGCGGCCAAGTACACCGGCCAAGTCATCGGCTTGAGTTTTTACAGTTTATATTGGCTGGTTAGCAAAGTTTTCACAAAACCGGAACTTCTTGGCGCTTTAACCGGCCCGGTAGGCGCTGTGGCTTTGGCGGCTCAAATGGGCAAAATCGGGTTCGGTTATCTTTTGCAGATTATGGCTTTTCTGTCTTTGGGTTTCGCGGCGTTCAATATTCTTCCTTTTCCGGGCTTGGATGGCGGTCATATTCTTTTTGTTTTGATTGAAAAATTAAAGGGCTCGCCGGTGCCGGCTAAAATAAGAAATTCAATTAATACTTTTGGTTTCGGCTTTTTGTTGCTTTTGATGGTTTTTATAATGTTCAAGGACATAAAGGGTTTGCTGTAGCTTTTGGTTAAGTCGTTTTTTTAAAAAAATCGCCAAGCAGGCGGTTTTTTGATAGAATGAGCCTATGAAAGAAAAAATTAGTAAGGCTATATTTATAATAATATTCTGGGTTATTCTCTTCGGTCTTTTAGGCGGTATTAGTTTAATAAAAGACGTGTTCTCTGTCGGGGTACTTTGGGTCTATGTAGTTATAAAGCAGGGAATAATATTATTACTCATAGTAATTCCATTCTATTTGATATTTAAATATTTTTATGAAAGAAAAAATTAAGAAA
>JAVHOD010000016.1:0-3997 GCA_036169835.1 Minisyncoccota bacterium
GGGAGTCACCAGAAAACTAGTCATTAAACTGGCCAAAGAAAACAAAATCAAAGTTGTTGAAGAAGATATTTATTTAAAAGATGTTTTACAAGCCGATGAATGTTTCATCACCGCCACCGACAAAGAAATATTGCCGGCAGTTAAAATAGATAATCAAATTATTGGCGCTGGCCGGCCCGGCGAACAAACCAAAAAACTCCTAATTTTATTTAGAGAACTTAGAGATAATTTTTGAGCGGGGCACGAGAATCGAACTCGCGCTTCGATCTTGGCAAGATCGTGTACTACCACTATACTAGCCCCGCAATAATTCTTGTTGGTACAATTTTATCCAAGTATAAATTTTTTCTTTTAATTGTCTACCTCCTGTACGAATGACGCAAATACCGTAAGTAAGTCTTCGGGTAGGATGCCTGCCTTGAATAAATTGAGTTTTATAAAATTGACTTTCGGGAATTACTGCGGCTTCACTCCAAAATTTTTTACAAACTCTTTCATTCAAATCTGGATAAAGAATCATCTGGGGTCTTATTTTTTCTATTGTCACCAGACAAATTTTTTGGAGAAAATACGAAAATATCTTAATCATCTGCGGGTCTGTATTTGATAATCTTACAACAGAATTTTCCATTTTACTATCGCCTTCACCCCAATAAAGCATTAGTCCTGCTAAAAATAGAAAATTTTTTTTGAATCGTGGAAATTCTTTTACCGCTTGTTGGCGAGCCTCTTCTCTCCATTCCTCCCACATTTTTCGACGACTTTTATTGATAAGTCTTAATCTTTTTTTCGCAATATAATTTGCTTTTCTTGTAAGCTCTTTTTTTATATCATTTGACCATTTAATATCCGAGAACCAGTCCGATAAGGTGCTTTTGGGTATATCAAGTTCTTTGCTAATTTTATTGTAGCTTTTTCCTTGCTTCCGTAGTTTTAGAGCAAGATGTTTATCGTTTCTCATAAATCGAACTCTCGTTATTATCTATATAATAATAACGCAAAAGTCCAATTTATAAAACAACTGCCTTGTGGATAACTAAAAATTTATAGCCACTTATACTATGCCCGCATTTTTATTGTTTTGGCGATCCCGCTTAGCGGGATAATTTGCCACGCTTAACGTGGCGGTTGCTCCGTTGGTCCTTTTACCGAAGGAGCGCTTGTCGGCCCTTTAAAACCTGATGTTTTGTTTTCGTTTTCCGGGACTGGAGCGGATTTTTCCGCGGCGGTTTTCAGCGACTGCGGTGTAAAAAAGAAATACAGGCCCAGCAAAACTATCAGAATAATAATATAGATAATAATTCTTTTCCACATACCCAGTTAACTCAACTCCGACATTTTTTAGACATATCGAAGTTGATAATTAATGATTTTTTTATTTGATTAATATTGACCCTTACCCAGTACTCCTGTTCGCCTTGATTGGCGAACCATCGAAGTTGAGTTACTGGGCATAGTATTTGATTATACCAATTCCAGATTTTTCTGAAAAGGTGCGGGGGTTGACAAAAATTTTATTTTTACTATACTATAAAAATTATATAGATCTTTAAAAATTTTGGGATATCCGTTTTAAACGAAAGGAGAAAAGATGAAAAAGCAGAATTTCAATTTAAACGAGAGCGAGGTTCATCAAACGTTGGGCGCTGAAAAGATAGAGGAAATTTGTAGCCGTCATTTGCTTGCAGATAATGAGAAAAAGACGATTAATCTTTTTTTCCAGGAAACCGGATTAAATAATTTAAAAAGGATAGGGAAGGTCATTAAGGACATTTCCGAGTTAGTCAGTTTTACGGAAGAACAGAAAAGTAGGTTTAGCTGTCCCTGAAAGGAGGTCGGAACGCTTAATGCGTAAATTTTAACCCCGTCAATTTTATTGGCGGGGTTTTTATTTTTAGAAAAATGAATTAAAATTATCTTTGCAACACACAGACAGGGCGCTTAGCTCAGCTGGTTAGAGCGTCGCATTTACACTGCGAAGGCCTGAGGTTCGAATCCTCAAGCGCCCACTTTGTGCGGGACACCGAGAACCTGCCTGCGTGGGCAATGTTCGGGGGCTCAATCCCCTCAGCGCGCACTAATTCTGAAATCAAAATCAACTCCTTCTAATAGGTGAAATATTTAGGTTAAAATCCGGTGCTTTTTTCTACTTGGATTTAATTTACCGGGAAATTGCTATTTTCCTTAAATAACTCCTATTTTTAGAATAACTTTAAAATCTGATAGAAAGCTTAGGTTCTGTCCACTTACTGAGTAATATAGATAAAACCTACATTTTTAAAATGTTTCACATAAAAGTGTGAAACATTGGTTTTTTACACTTTTTTACAGACAGGTCAGTAATGCGATGAAATCTACGCTTTTGCGATTTTAGGCAAAAAATGAAAAATACAATGTTTCGTGATTTACAAAAGTTTTTGAATTTTTCATAAATTATAAAAATTTTTCAGTAAATTTAGGGTCTTTGTCAAAAACTCCCCATTTATAAAGCCGGTGTAAAGATTTAAATCTATCGGAAACACCTGGGTCACTTCCGATTTTTTCCAGCCATTCCATAAATTGGATGCCCTTATACCCGTTTAGTTTTTTATAAAAAAACGGAATTATTATATCTTTAAGTTGTTCAAAATCTCTTGCCATAAGAATAGCTTGTCTTCCGCTTAAATATTTTTTTCCGGTTTTCGCATTTTGTATTATTACTCTTGGTATTCGATAATATATCTTACTTTTTAACCCCAACTTATCTCTAACCATTTCTAATAAATGTGCATCTCGGATATGCAAGGAAATAACAAAAGCCGGAAGTTTGTATTTCGTTCCATCTGTTTTTTTACGAGTTGTATGAAAAGTGAAGGATCCTTCTCCCTCTACAAGACCGCGGATATATTCATTGGTTAAATTCATTTTGTAAAATGTGAAACATTATTTTCACGCAAAATGGTGGTATAATTTACAACACCTGTTATAATTATAATAAGATGACCCCAAAAAATCAACTCGGTAAACTCGGCGAGGATTTGGCCTGTGGGTATCTTGTGGATAAAGGTTATAAGATTATTGAACGGAATTTTCGCAAGCCCTGGGGAGAATTGGATATTATCGCCAAAAGCCCGGACAAAACCTTAGTTTTTGTGGAAGTCAAAACAATGCGGAAATTCGGCAACGAATTCGGCAACCAATCCGGCAATGATTTTGAAAGAGGGGTGGAATTGTCTCCCTACGGGAGATCTGCCGTAGGCAGACCGGATTCTGGTATTGAGCCGGAAATGCAAATGACCGCGGCCAAAATCAAAAAAACGAAAAGAGCCGCTTCTTTATATGCCGGCGCCTTTCCGGAAAAAATAGACGAAAAAGCCGGCTGGAGAATTGACTTAGTTGCTTTGACAATTAACGAAAAAGATTGCCTGATAAATCATTACGAAAACATCTAAAACGTGCAAAAAAGGCAGACTAAAATTTTAATCTGTCTTTTTATATTCTTCGCTCATTTGATTTTACAAATTGTTGAAATATAATAAAATTAATGGTGACCATGGTGTAATGGCAGCACAAGGGTTTGTGGAGCCCTTCGAGGGAGTTCAATTCTCCTTGGTCACCCCAAAAAAATGAGAAATTATAAAAAAATAATTCTTGGCTTTGTTGTCGCGATAACCATTCTCGGCATGGTAGCGTTTTATTCTCCCATTCAGAGCGTTCCTCAATCGCAACCCGCGCCTGAATCCAAAGAAAATTATTCAGCTTCGCTTGGCGCGCTTCCCGCGAGTTCAACTGCTCCGGATTCTAATTCTGTCAATCAAGTATCAACTTCTTCGGCTTCCGATAAAGCCAGTTTTAAAGATATGTCCGGCTTTTCCGATTTAAATCAGGAAAGCGACTTATTGAAAGAAATGGGAACCGGCGGCGCTACCAGCACCGTTGATAATTTGTTAACGAACTAAATAAGTGAAGAAAAAAGAGAAGAAAAAGATTGTGGTTATCGGCGGCGGAACGGGGATTT
>JAVHOD010000016.1:4097-5177 GCA_036169835.1 Minisyncoccota bacterium
GTGAAGAAAAAAGAGAAGAAAAAGATTGTGGTTATCGGCGGCGGAACGGGGATTTTCGCCATTCTCAATGGTCTAAAAAATTATTTTGATGATATTTCAGCCATTGTCACTATGGCCGATGACGGCGGCTCCACCGGAATTTTGCGCGAGGAATTCGGGATTTTGCCCCCGGGCGATGCCCGCCGGGCGATTATCGCTTTATCGCATTCAGACAATAAAATTCTTTCCGAGCTTTTTAATTACCGGTTTAAAGAAGGCAACGGGTTGGCCGGCCATAGCTTCGGCAATTTAATGATTACGGCCTTAGAGAGAATCACGGGAAGCTTTAATGAAGCCGTCAGGGAAGCCAGTAAAATTTTCGGCTTGAAAGGAAAGGTGATTCCGGTGACTCTAGAGCAAACCCGGCTTTACGCCGAACTGGAAAACGGGAAAATTGTCAGCCGGGAAACCAATATTGACGTTCCCCAGCATGACGGCCATTTAAAAATAAAAAAAGTCTGGCTGAAGCCGGCGGTTAAAATAAACCCTGAAGCGGCGAAAGAAATTAAAGCCGCTGATTTAATTATTATCGGGCCCGGCGATCTTTATACCAGTTTGGTTCCTAATCTTCTAGTGAAAGGATTAAAAAGTTCTTTAAAACACAGCAAAGCCAAAGTTGTTTATTTCGTTAATTTGATGACCAAATACGGAGAGACCGACGGCTTCCAAACTTCGGATTTTTTGAGAGTTTTGGAAAATTATTTAGGGAAAGAAGTTTTGGATTATATAGTGGTTAATAATAAAAAACCCGCTCCGGCCAGATTGCGGCCTTACGCTTTGGAGAAGGCCTATTGGGTGGAAAATGATTTTAAAAAAATAAACCGAAAGCCGATTTTAATAGCGGCTGATCTTTTGCGGCCGCGGGGTTTTGCCAGACACGACCCTCAAAAAACCGCCGCTGTCGTGAAAAAACTTTTCGCTATGTTATAATATTATTATGAAACTATTTAATTTTTTCAAATCTTCAACTGTCGCTTACCGAGAGAGAGAGAGAGAGAGAGAGAGTAAAACTACCCGCCGTCTCGCGATAATCAATTTCCT
>JAVHOD010000017.1:0-5171 GCA_036169835.1 Minisyncoccota bacterium
GCGGATCTAGACCTAGTGTTGGTTCATCAAGAAAGATAATTTTCGGATGATGTAAAAGCCCTCTGGCAACTTCAAGGCGGCGTTTCATACCGCCGGAAAATTCCTTTACTAAACTATCTTTACGATCCCATAATTCAACGAATTTGAGTAATTGCTCAATTCTCTCTCGGCGTATTTTATTTGGTACATCATAGAGTACGCCGTGGAATTCCATGTTTTCCCAAGCAGTTAGTTCGTCATCTAAGCTTGGGTCTTGAAAAACAATACCAAACGAACGCCTTACTTCATCGGGATGATACACCGGATCATGACCATTCACTGTTACTGTGCCGTCGGTTGGATTAAGTAACGTAGTCAGCATTTTGATCGTTGTTGATTTCCCGGCCCCATTCGGACCGAGAAACGCAAAAATTTCCCCATCGTTAACTTTGAATGAGATATTATCTACTGCTACGAAATCACCGAATTTTTTAGTAAGATTATTTACTTGGATCATATATTTGGTTCGATTTCCAGAGAACGTACGGGTCATGGTCGCCCAGGACCCATAATACAGAAATGGCTTAAAATAACGCTCTCCGGTCTTCCACGATACTGCGCTGACTCGTTTTTATACTATCGGCTTTCCAAATTTAATCAAATTTATTTTCTTTTTGCGTCGCCGACCCTTAATTTGTTTCTCGCGGTTTAGGGCTTCTTCTTTGGTTCCAAACTTTTCCGTGCGTAATAATTTAATTGCTGGATGTAATTTCGTATGCCAACCGCCGCTT
Organism: Minisyncoccota bacterium; assembly: GCA_036169835.1. Taxonomy (GTDB): domain Bacteria; phylum Patescibacteriota; class Minisyncoccia; order UBA6257; family MFKM01; genus MFKM01. Next base: position 771 of record JAVHOD010000017.1, read on the forward strand.
CTAGTTTTGTGTTCGGTGAACCTACGGTTAATGTTTTTGGTCACGCCAGTATAAATACTATTATCCTCACAAAGTATTAGATAGAGATAGTACATACTTTTTCTTTTTGAAGTGTGGTTCGGCAAGCTCACCACACTTCTCCAATCTCAGTGGCTTGCACTGAGCTTGTCGAAGTGCTGCGGGGGATGGATTCGAACCATCATACCAGGATCCAAAGTCCTGTGTCCTACCATTAGACGACCCCGCATCGTTTTTCAATTTCTTTAATTATACTTTCCTTTTCTTTGCGGCATTTTTTAATCTTTTTCTCATAAAATTTGGCATCTTTCTCAGATTCAAAATGCTTTATATATACTATCTTGAAAGGTGCATAATACTTTGTAGATCTTACCTGACAACTGTTATGTTCTCGCAATCTTTTATTTATTCGATTCGTACTGCCGACATAATACCATTTTTGTCTAATACTACGAATTATATAAACACACCACATATTGTCCTACCGTTAGACCTGCCTCCTGCATGCGCAGGCATGGCGCAGGCAGGCGACCCCGCAATTTTCAAATTATTTTATTTTAAAGAATCAATAATAGCAATCTCTAAAGGAATTATGGGAAATTGACTGTAGCGCATTTGGCCGTAGGCGGAAATCAAAGATTTCAAAAGATTTAAATGATGCTCGGTAAAAATTTTTGAGTGGACCTCCATTGTTTTAAGATGGTCGGGGAGGAAATCTTTTTCAAAAATTTTTGTCATTTGGGGATTAAATTTTAAAACCGCCACCCGGCGCAAATAATGAATTAAATCCTTGGTTAACTGGGCTAAATTTTGGCCGGAGTCTTCAATTATTTTTATTTCTTCCAAGACATTGGGCAAATCCTTTTTAAGAAGCAATTCAGCTATTTTAGAGATTTTTTTAAAGCCGACTTTGCCCAAAACCATTTCTACGTCTTGAAGTTCAATGGCGTCATTGGTCATCGTTGCCAATTGGTCCAAAAGCGATTCGGCATCGCGGAAACTCCCTTCGGCCGAAGCCGCTATCAGCTCCAGAGCCTCATTGGAAATTTTAATATTTTCCTTTTCGGATATTGATTTTATTTTTCCCAAAATCTGGTGGAGATAAGCCTTTTTAAAGAAAAACTCTTGAGTTCGGGAGCTGATGGTGGCCGGAATTTTTTCAAATTCAGTGGTGGCTAAAATAATAATGACATGAGCCGGTGGTTCTTCCAAGGTTTTTAAGAGAGCATTAAAAGCTTCTTTGGTAAGCATATGAGCTTCGTCAATAATAAAAACTTTATACTTGTAAGAAGCCGGCGTCACCCGGACGCTTTCTTTAAGATTTCTAATTTCATCAATGCCGCGATTGGAAGCAGCGTCAATTTCAATAAGGTCCAAGTTTCGGCCCTGGTCAATGCTTAGGCAAGACTGACATTCGTTGCAGGGCTCGCCTTTTTTGGCGAATTCCGGGTCAGCTTGGCGTTTTAGGCAATTGGCAACTTTGGCAATTAAGCGGGCAGCGGTGGTTTTGCCGGTTCCGCGAGGCCCGGCAAAAAGATAAGCATGAGAAAATTTGTTTTGACGGCTGGCATTTCTTAAAACCCGGACAACGATTTCCTGCCCCAGCAAATCAGAAAAGGTTGAGGGCCGATATTTTCGGTATAAAGACAAAACCATATCCTTAGATTATCTTTTCTTAAAAAGAATTTCAATGCGATGGGTAAAGTAATCTTCTTAGGGCCTAAGGAAATGAGATTGCTTCGGGCAAGCCCCCCGCAATGACAAGTATACATCTATGAGCGCCATTTTTATTCTTTTTAAAAATGGCTATAATATAATTAACGGCCAAAAATGAAAAAAATTTTAATAATTATTTCAGGTCTCGGTTTAATAATTTTAATAATTAGCGTTTATTTCTTATTTTTTCAAAGGTCGGCAAATCAAAACAAAGAAGCAAATATAGATTTTAAATTTATGGCTAATTTTATTCTTAAAAGCCCGGCTTTCAATAATAATGAACCCATCCCTTCTAAATATACTTGCGACGCTCAAAATATTAATCCTCCTTTGCAAATAGAAAATATTCCTTTAGGAACGAAAAGTTTGGTTTTAATTATGGACGACCCGGATGCCACTGGCGGCGTCACTTGGGACCATTGGCTGATTTGGAATTTAAATCCCGACTTAAGAACCATTGAAGAAAATCAAGTGCCAGCCGGCGCCATCCAGGGCACAACTAGTTTTGGCGAAATAAAATACGGAGGTCCTTGTCCGCCCAAGGGCTCAAATCCCCACCATTATATGTTTAGACTTTACGCCCTGGATTCAATTTTAAATTTGCCTGCCGGCGCTTCTAAAACTGAGATTGAAGAAGCAATCAAGAACCATAAATTAGGTGAAACCGTTTTAATTGGATTGTACGGCCGGAAATAAAGGAAATAAATTTCTTTTTATGATTAAACCGCCCAAAAATACTGACAAGTATTGGTGGACTCATCATGTTTTTGGAAAAATGCTTTATTACGGAATATCGGAAAACAGAATTCAACGAATTATTCGTTTTCCTAAACGACTGGAGGAGGGGATTGCGCCGGAGACGGTGGCAGTAATGCAGCCGGCCGGCACTAAAAAATATCAGGAAATTTGGGTGATGTATAAGCTTGTTGGCAAAAGCCGACAAGCAATTTCCGTTTCTCCGGCTGGCGGACTAACTTCCAAACAAAGAAAAATAAAAATTATTACCGCCTGGCGATATCCCGGCAAAAGTCCGGAACGAGACCCGGTGCCTAAAGAAATAATTGAAGAAGTAAAAAAAATTTTATAATTTTATAATAAATTTTATAAAGATATCTAATCCTCAAACTTGTATCATATGATACAAGTTTGAGGACACGAAGCTATTAATAATGAGCTACCGAATCCTAGATTTTAAATTTTTTGAACGACCGACGCTTGCAGTTGCACGGGATCTTGTTGGTAAATTTCTGGTACGACGATATCGCGGCAAAATTATTCGCGAGATGATTATTGAAGTAGAGGCCTACGATGGGTCGAAGGATAAGGCGTCGCACGCCTCGGCCGGACTCACGCCCCGGACGAAAATCATGTTCGGACCGGCGGGGCGCTGGTATGTATATTTTACCTATGGGATGCATTGGCTTCTGAATATCGTGACGGGAAAAGAAGGATATCCGGCGGCGGTTCTAATCCGCGGGGTGGATGGGATAAATGGCCCGGCGCGCGTCACGAAGTTTTTTCATATTGATAAAAAACTAAACGGCAAATCCGCCAGCCGGCGGACCGGTTTATGGATTGAAGATAAAAGAGTAAAAATAAAAAATTCAGAAATAAAAAAAGACCGGCGCATTGGTGTTGCCTATGCCGGTCCCATTTGGGCAAAGAAAAAATATAGATTTTCAATCATTGGCGGGTAATACAGTTACCCCCAGGAGGATTCCGGCAATAATCATCATCGTAAGTCCTCCCCGGAAGAGGGTCGTAAAAATCTCCCAGATGATTTTCAATATTTTCATAATTCCTCCGCACAGTAGGGATATCGCCACTGTTTGAAATTAGTGATGAGTTCGTACGGCAGAACGAACCACCAAGCTACCAAACTAAACCCAACCCACCGAAGCATCTTCCAAAGATTGAACTCCATTTTCCAATTTTTGATGAGCTGCTCTTCAAGTTCCTCCAGCTTTTTCCCATACCACCACGCCGTGAGAATGCCGAGAATTGCGTAAAGTATAAAAGAAGCAATGATTATCCAAACCATAATTTCCTCCCTTCTCCTTTTCGGCCAGTTAGTTTCTGCAAAACTGCATAGATAAATAATCTTATTGGACCTCGTGTATACCACTGAAATGATTGACGGTAAAAACCAATCCAACCAATACGTCGCCGGACCGGTCTGAAACCTTCCTGACGGATGAGTTTGATACATTTGTAAATATGAAAGAAGGATTGAGCAACCGGAATTACTTCGGTTATATTATATCGCCGAAATATCTCGGCAGCTTGACTGGTTACCTCCTTGCTATCCAGATAAGCACTTTCCCGGTGTTTTTCAACAATTAAAGCGGGCCTAATTTTAGGAGAAAAGGCCCTGCTTATTTCCCATTGAGAAACAAGTAAAATAGGTTCCTCTTCTTGTTGAATGATTCTTTCTGCTGCCCGCGCTAATCTTTGATTGCAAATATTCGGTTCTTTCGGACCCAGCGCGAATGAATAAGCAACCATGCCTTTCATTTCTTAGTCCTCCTTAATAAGGAAACATGGCTTCACCACTTACCTTCACAATCGGCAGCCACAATCCAAACCAAAACGAAGCAAGACCTCCGAAGATAGCAATAACTGGCTGGCCGATAGAGATGCCAATTATTGCTACACTTCCTCCTAGGG
>JAVHOD010000018.1:0-5167 GCA_036169835.1 Minisyncoccota bacterium
ATCTACAGTAAAAGATAAATTTCCTACGAAAAGTTTCTTAGAATCCATAAATAAGACGCGCGACTAAGTTTTGCTTAAACGCACATTTGAAACATTTAATTTGTTGTGGTCGACCGCGCACCAAAAGAAATCTTCTTAAGATGCGACTTCTCACAATGTTTATTATACACTTTCTTCTAGAATAAGCAAATTTCTAATCACTTTTTACTTCGAGCGGAGCCCCGCCTGCCGGACGGGCAGGGAGAAAAAAGGTTCTGAGCGAAGCGAGGGTTCTTACTTTTTGCTCATTTCATAATCACGCCAAGCAGCTGAGACACTCGGAGCAAAAAGATCTAATTCACCTAAAATTTTGCCCTTGATTTCAATAGTCCTAACTTCTTCTTGACCCTGGAACATCTCTACCACCTTAGCTGTCACTTTTTCCGTAACCTCATTCTGTTTGGCTTCATCCAAGCCAGCTTGTTGACTGGCTAATCTAATGCCTCTTTTAATCTTTTCTACATCAAATGGCTCTTTACTGCCGTCTTTTTTAATTACTTGATTAGCCATAGAAATTATTTAAATTTTAATTTTTGTTTCGACCTGTATTCATTATACCAAAAAATCACTTTCTTGTTAAGATAATTTTTCTATCTTTCCTGGATAGTCTGAGCGGTATAGCTTCCATCAGAGTTTTGCGTACCGCTAATCATAATCTGTTTTCCTATTCCAATATCATCCACTGATCCCTCAATTGTTTTTAATATCTTGGTTGAATCGGAAAAGAAGACAATTTTTGAACTGTCGTCCTGCGCCTTCAAAGTCAAACTCTGCTCGTCTTTGGCAATAACTTCGCCGCTAAGGCCGGAGCTAGTTCTGTTTCCCATTACTCCTGTTCCGCCCTGAGAAATCTGCTGGCGTTGTTCATCAGACAAATTCTGAAAATTCTGGCGGAAAAGATTAGCAGTACCTCCTTTACTCTCTCCGTATTTCATTCCTCCGTAAAAAGCTCCACCAGAAATGATAATGACGATGCCAATAAAGATTGAAATAGTTTTAGTATTCATATTTTAAAAATTTTAATTTTTAATTTTTAACTTTGACCTTTAATTTTTGAATTTTTTCTTATTCGTATCTCAAGGCGTCAATGGGATTTAATGTCGCCGCTCTTTTGGCGGGATAATAACCGAAGATAATTCCTATTAAAGCGGAAACGCCGAAAGCCAGAATAACGGACCAAGCTGAAATGCTTGTCGTTATACCGCCAAACTTACTGATGGCAAAAGAAATAATAGAACCGAGAATAAGACCAATTATTCCTCCGATGAGAGTAAGAGAGGTCGCCTCTGAAAGAAATTGCATGGTAATATCCTTGTTTTTGGCTCCAATCGCTTTTCTAAGCCCGATTTCCCTCGTTCTTTCCGTAACCGTCGTCAGCATCATATTCATAATGCCGATGCCGCCGACAAGAAGAGAAATACCGGCAATCGCCCCGAGCAAAAGAGTCAAGGTGTTAGTCACGGAAGACATGGTATTTAAAATGTCTGCCTGATTCATGATGGAAAAATCCGCCGAGGCAGCGTCTGAAATGTTATGCCGGGCCAATAAAAGACTGCTAATTTGCTCTTCGGCAATTGTCATATATTTTTCGTCTTGAACTTGAATGTTAATGGTAGATACATTATCGCTGCCTGACAAAAAACGCTGGGCAGTGGAAACGGGAATATAAATCCTGTCGTCTTGGCTTCCGAACCCCGTACCACCCTTGGCTTTGGAAACCCCTATGACGGTAAAGGCGATTTTGTTTATCTTAATTTTCTGCCCTATGGGATCTGCGCCTTCTCCGAATAAATCATCGCGGGTCGTAGGGCCTAAAACCGCCACTTTTGATAGATTTGTTACGTTCTGATCTGAAATAAATGCGCCCGTATCCATCTCAAGATTTTTTACCTGAATATACGAAGAAACCGTGCCGATAACGGAAGTATTGGTGTTTGTTCCCTTAGCCGTAATCTGGTATCTGCTCGAAACCTCCGGAGCTATTGCCTCAACGAAAGTAATTTCTTCTGCGATAGCGTCGGCATCTTTCAAAGTAAGAGTTTGAGCCGAACCGCGTCCGGAACTTATTTGCGTACCGGGACCGCTTTGGAATCCAGGAGAAACCATTAACAGATTCGATCCAATGGATTCTATGCTTTCTGTCACTGAAACCTGCGCTCCCTGACCGATGGAAATCATAGCCACAACCGAACCTACGCCAATGACAATACCCAAAATAGTCAGACCGGATCTGGCTTTATTGGAAACGATGGCAAAAAAAGTTTCTTCAAATAAATCAACAATGAACATAAAGTTTATTCTTTAATTTGTTTAGCCGTTTTGGAATCGTCAACGAGAGCATCTTCAATGATCTCTCCGTCTTTAATGCTGATTATCCGCTTGGCCCTTTCTGCGATATATCTTTCGTGAGTAATTAAAATAATCGTTCGGCCCTGTTTGTTTAAGTTTCGGAAAGTTTCCAAGACGATTTCTCCGGTTTTACTGTCCAAGTTTCCCGTCGGTTCGTCGGCAAAAATTAAAGAAGGATTATTCACAAGCGCTCTGGCAATGGCCACTCTCTGCATCTGTCCTCCTGACAACTGATTAGAAAGATGAGAAAAATGAGACTCATCCAATCCCGCATCTTCAAGAGCTGTTTTTGCGCGCTTCTCCCGTTCCTCGCGCGGAACGCCTGCGTAAACAAGAGGTAAAACAACGTTACGAAGAACCGTAGCGCGCCGCAGTAAATTAAACGACTGGAAAACAAATCCGATCTTATTTTTGCGGATATCGGCCAATTCATCATCGGACAAACGAGAAACATCTTTTCCTTCAAAAAAATATTGGCCGCTGGTCGGTACGTCCAAACATCCTAAAATATGCATCAAGGTTGATTTTCCCGAACCGGAAGGACCTATAATTGCCACAAATTCGCCATCTTCAATTTTAAAAGAAACTTTTTTTAAGGCCAAAGTTTCTACGTTTCCGCTTTTATATATTTTAGTGACGTCCAAAACCTCAATCATAATAATTTTTAGCGTACCATCCTCATTATTTCCATGTTTGAAGAATTGCCTTCCATCATTCCCGTATTCGAAGAACTGCCGGTCTTTGAAGAATTGCCGTTGGAAACCGTCTGAGTGACGACTTTATCGCCTTCAACCAAACCGCTTGTAATTTCCGTATACGTATCATTTGAAATTCCGGTTTCAATTTCCTGGGAATAAACAACGTTATCCGTTCCCATAACTTCTACGTATTGAGTGCCGCTCTGGCTTTTTATGGCGGAATTCGACACAAGAAGCACGTCCTGTTTTACATCGGTAATAATTTCGACGGAAACGCTCATCCCGGATTTTACTTTTTCATTTTGCGTATCAAAAGCAATTTCAGCGTCATAAGTGACTACGCCTTGCGATACGGTGCCAAGAGCGTCAATTTCAGCCACCTCTCCGGTAATAGTCAGATCTTCAATCGCATCAAAAGTGATGGTTGCTTTCTGGCCGACTTTTACTGCAGCTGCATCAATCTCATTGAGAGAAATCTCGGCTTTTTTTTGTTGGGTGATAATGGTGGCTATCACCGTGCCTGTTGAAACTGAATCGCCTTTTTTTACTCCTGTTTCGGCAATAACGCCATCAAAGGGAGCATAAATATAATAATCGTTCAATTTATCTTTGGCGTCCTGTAGAGCATTTTCTTTTTGTTCTAAAGCGTATTGTAAAGATTGAATATTAAAAGAGGTAGCGCTAGATGAATTCTCGCTGAAGTTGTGAATGGACTTTTGAATACTAAAAAGATTGGTCGTATTTGAATCTACTAAAGTTACATAAGTAGCTGCAGTGCTTTTATCTGTAGTTATACTTCGAACATTAACGTTAGAAGTAAGATTACTATCGCTTAATATTGCTTCATATCTATTTAATAATTGATAACCTGAATGAACAGTATCATTTACTATTTTTGTTGTTTCAGTAATTTGATTTAAAACATTTTCGATTTCTTCTAAACTTGATTTTTGGCTTAAATACGAGAAAAGAGAAAAATTAACATCATTTTCTTTTTTGATAATCTCAAAATTGGCACTAATAATCGTATCATAATCTATATCATCTTTGGCATAAAACTTCACTACATAAGTGTAATAATTTATAAGATATTTGAAATTAATTTTATAACTGGAAATATCAGTGAAAAAAATATCTTGGAAGCTATTAATGATATTTTTTGCATTATTCAAAGCAATAGTCATATAAGAAAGAGCCTGCCCCTTTAGACTTTCCTCGTCGGTGGAAAAAGTTCCCTGAGCTTGAGTTAAAGAAAGTTGGGCTGATTCTAAACTTAACTCTGCGTCTCTAATAGTTTCCTGAGCATCACTGATATCTATTTTAGCGATTAGCGCGCCTCTTTTTACTTCCTGACCGTTTTTTACGCCTAAATAAGCTATCTCACCGGCTACTTTTGGTTGAATATCTTCTTGATCGGAAACTGAAACTTGGCCGCTTCCTGATGCGGAAACGACTAATGTTCCTTTTCCGACTGTTGCCGTGGCATATTGCACGGTGCTTTCATCCTTGGTTAGATTTTGATAACCAAAATAACCGCCGACGATAACAAAGAACAGAATTATCCCTGCTATAAATTTATGCCGAAGTATTTGCTTAAAGATGTTGGAAATTATATTTATCATATTTATCTGAAATTAAGGAATTTTGGGAAAACTTGGCAAAGTTTTTATATTTCCCCCGTTAAAAATTCTTATAAGTTTTGCCTCAATTTGACCTTGCTCATTTGGCGAACCAATAATAACGACTTGATCGTCAATCTTTAAATCATCTTTTTTTATTGCCGTTCTGCCATTTTCTAAGATGGTATCTTCTTTAATGATAATTATCTTTTCTAAATCGCCTTTTCCCTTAATCACGAAATCGGAATCGTTAATTTGAATAATTTTTCCGAAAGCGCCGTGGCTTTCCACAAAATCATCGGGAAGAGAAGGAAATTGTCTCCAGTCATCCAAAAATCCTCCCTTTGGCCCAGCAAAATTTTTGTGATAATTTTCAAACCAACGAAAGGCAAAACGGGCTTTTGTTTCTCCTACAAAAATTCCTAAACCAAACACTGCAATTAAAATAATAAAAACTAAAAT
>JAVHOD010000019.1:0-5091 GCA_036169835.1 Minisyncoccota bacterium
GTTATTTTTATTTTACTCTTATTGTTTTTGTTTTTTGCTTTTATTTATATAGCCAATCAAAACAAAAAGCAGGATAATCTTTCAAATTCCGAATTTGAAAGAAGTGTCCCTTCGGGATATCTCCCGCAGGGAAACAAAAACAATATTCAGGAAAATTGCGTTACCAAGATTGAAAACCGCCTGGTCCGCGGCAATTCACTTTCGGGATTAATCGAGGACGGCGCTTCGGTCAAAATTCTTTTTGGTTTTTATGATTGCAACGAGGTAGCGCGTGGAGATATCATCGTTTACAACTATTCCGGCGATCCGGAGCCGCTCATTAAAATTATCAAAGCCGTCCCCGGAGACAGGTTTCAGTTGACACAGTCGCCGGACGGCTGGAATATTTTAGTAAATGGCGAAGTTCTGAAAAACTCTCGGAATGAAGCTTATGAATTAGATAAACGAGGTTATAGAATGCTTTCGCTTTACGAAAATGATTACAAAGAAATTATCCCTCCCAACGCTTATTTGATTTTGGGCAATCTTTCAAACGGCTCTCTTGACAGCTCTCGTTTCGGCTTAATAGACAAATCTGATATTTTGGGGAAGGTGGTTTACCTATCGAGGTCGAACCTCGATAATGGATTTTTTTGATTTTTTTATCTATCGAGGTTAAACCTCAATAATTTACAATAATTTAGAACCTGAGTCGCCCCGATGTTCATCGCCGTCTCGTCAACGAATTTACTACTTACTCTAGACATCAATAAGTCAGTTATCCCTACCAAAGAAGAGGGTTAGAAGTTATAATTATCTTATGGCTTCGGCTTTGGTTTATTTAGGCAATCGTTTTTTTTATCGCATCGGCGAATTTGTTCGCCATTGGTATAAAGACGGCTTTTATTTCTTTTTTCGCCGGCTGATTGATCTTTTGGAGCGATTGGACCGCTATTTCGCTTTAAGAGTTACCTTCCGTTATCTTTTTCAGCCCCTTTATCAGAACTACACTTTTGTCGGTTATGTTCTGGGATTTATTTTCCGCGGCGTCAGATTGGCCGCCGGCGGGTTTGTTTATCTTTGTGTGATTTTAGTATGGGCAGGGCTGTATTTGGGGTGGGCGGCAATTCCGATTTTTATTATAGTAAAGATACTGACTTAATTTTCAATTTTTAATTTCCAATAAATTTTCAATGACTGAATTTTCAAACAATCACAAATATGACTTAGAAGAACGAACGGCGAAGTTTGGCGAGAACATTATTGATTTTTGTAAAACTATAAATCAAGATGCCATAAACAAACCAATTATAAGCCAGATTGTTCGTTCGGGAACAAGCATAGGGGCAAATTACATGGAAGCCAACGCCGCTAGTTCCAAACAAGACTTTAGAAATAAAATTTTTATCTCTAAAAAAGAAGCGCAAGAAACAAAACATTGGCTTAGAATGTTAGCTAAATATTTTCCAGAAAGAAAAGAAGAAATAAGAGACACTTGGAAAGAGTGTCAGGAATTAACTTTAATTTTTCAAAAAATCACCACTTCATTAGATAACAAATAATTAAAAATTAATTCATTGAAAATTCAATGAAAATTGAAAATTAGAAATTGAAAATTTTTTAGTAATATGCTTGAAGTTTATTTCAAAGAACCCCGACTTTATTTAGGTGTTTTCAGCCGAAGGGCCGTGCGGATAATAATTTGGATTGAATATATTATTCTGGCCGCTCTGACATTTGTTTTTTTGTTTTTATTGTCCGGGTCGTCGCATTTTTGGTGGACGGGCGTTCTCCTGACGCTTTTTCTGCTTAACCTCCTTCTCCGTTTTAATTGGGCCGACCGTTCTTTAAATGAATTGGGAAAAATCAGCCGGACTATAAAAGTCAAAGCCAATTTAGCTTTTTATTTAAGGCCGTCGGCGTATAACCTGATTGAAGACGCTTTCAGCCGGGTTTCCGTAATCGGCGGCGATTTTGACCTTTGGCTTTTGAAAAATTTACTTGAATGCCGCGACGCGAAAGAAGCCCTCCAAAGGTTAGAGCTTTCTTTGCCGGAATTTTCCCAAAAACTGGAAGCATATCTTCAGGGGTCATTGGGCGAGCGGCCGGAAGCCAAGATATTGTTGGGGAAAATAGAAAAATTGGTTTTGAGCGCTTATCAGGAAGCGGTTTTGGCCAACGAAAGTTTCATTGAACCGCGGAATATTTTAGTGGCTTTGTTTCAGGTTGATAACAGTAATTTGATCAAGTTTTTTAATTTATTTAATTTATCTTCCGATGATTTAAGAGAGGTTTTGGTTTTCGGACGCTATCAGCGGTCTTTGCTTAAAAGATTGCCGGCGGCGCTTGGCGGTTTTATTCGTCGGCCTTTTTATACCAGGCGGCGGGAAGTGAACCGGGCCTGGACCAGCCGGCCCACTCCGAACCTTGATAAATTTTCTCTTGATTTGACCGATCTGGCCCGTTCCGAAAAAATCGGTTTTTTAATCGGCCACAAAGAAGAATACGAACGCTTATTAAACATTCTTTCCCGTCCGGCAAAACCCGCCGCTTTATTAGTGGGCGAGCCCGGCGTGGGCAAAGAAGCGATTGTTAAACATCTGGCTTATCAGATTGTCAAAGATCGGGTGCCGCCGGCTCTTTTTGATAAACGTCTGGTTTCTTTGGAGCTTAGCAGTTTAGTCGCCAAAGCCACGCCCGAAGAACTTTCCGGGCGATTGAAGCAGATTATTGACGAGATTATTAAAGCCGGCAACATTATTTTATTCATTCCCAATATTGATAATTTGGTAAAAACTTCCGGAGAATATTTTTTAAGCGCCAGTGATATTTTATTGCCGGCTATTGAATCGGGGTTTTTCCCGGTTATCGGAGCGACTTACCCGCGGGAATATCGGCAATTCATTGAAACCAGGACTGATTTAGTGGCGGCTTTTGAAACTATCAGGGCGGAGGAAGTGAGTGAGGCCGATGCCGTTAAAATTTTGGTTTATGACGCTTTGATTTTGGAAAATCAGTTCCGGGTGAAAATTAAATTCGGAGCAATCAAGCAGGCGGTCGTGTTGTCTCATCGTTATCTGCGGGCGAAACCTTTGCCGTCAAGCGCCGAGGAAGTTTTAAAAGAAGCCTTGGCTAATGTTCAAAATCAAGGCCGAAAAATTTTAGAAACCGAGGACGTGGTGGCGACGGTGGAACGCCAGACTAAAATTCCCATTCAAAGAGCCGGCCCCGAAGAGACGGAAAAACTTTTGAATCTTGAAGAGTTAATTCATCAGCGGTTTATTAATCAGGAGGAAGCGGTCAAGGCCGTCAGCCGGGCCTTACGGGAGTACCGGAGCGGTTTGAGCCGCAAAGGCGGCCCCATTGCCGCTTTTCTTTTTGTGGGGCCGACTGGTGTCGGTAAAACAGAACTTTCAAAAATTTTAGCCCGGCTTCAGTTCGGTTCGCCGGAATCAATGATTCGTTTTGATATGTCTGAATACCAGGATAAGCAGAGTATTTTCCGGTTCATCGGTTCGCCCGACGGACAAGTGCCTGGCAATTTAACCGAAGCCGTCAGCCAAAAACCTTACAGTTTGATTCTGTTGGATGAGTTTGAAAAAGCGAACCCCGATATTCTTAATCTATTTCTTCAGGTTTTTGACGATGGCCGTTTGACCGATAATTTGGGCCGGGCGGTTGATTTTCAGAACACTATTATTATCGCCACCAGCAACGCCCATTCGGAATTTATCAAGACCGAAATTGAGCAGGGCAAAACCATGGATTCAATCGCCGAGCAATTAAAACAAAAATTAACCGATTACTTCAAACCCGAACTGCTTAACCGTTTTTCTTCCGTTATCGTTTTTCGTTCGCTTAAAATTGAAGAAATTGTTCAAATTGCCAAATTGCAACTTGATGATTTAACAAAAACTCTGGGAGAGAACCAGGGGATTGAACTTAAATTTGAAGACAATGTTATTAAAAAAATCGCCGAATTGGGTTATAGCCCGGTTTTCGGCGCCCGGCCTCTAAGGCAGACAATTTCTGAAAATATCCGCGGCGTTTTGGCGGAAAAAATCCTTCGCAAGGAAATCAGCCGCGGCAACACTATTCAGGTAACTCTGGCTGGTGAAAAATTAGAATTTAAAGTTTTAAATTAATTTTCGTATGTTTAAGATTAACAAAGTAATAAAAATTTTGATCTCCTCCGATTTTTTGCTTCAATCGGGCTGGGGATTAATTGGCCCTATCTTCGCTATTTTTTTGACCAAACAGATTCAAGGGGGGGATTTACAAACAGTGGGAACGGTAGTGGCGGTTTACTGGATGGCTAAATCAATCGTTCAGCCATTCATTGCTCGTTTTATGGACAGAAACCACGGGGAGAAGGATGATTTTGTCTATCTTATTATCGGTATGTATGTCGCTAATTTGATTCCTTTGGGCTATGTTTTTGCTTCTCATCCTTGGCATATTTATGTTTTGGAGTCCATCAGGGGCGTCGCCATGGCTTGCGTAGTCCCGGCCTGGTTTGCAATTTTCACCCGCCATATTGATAAGGGAAGGGAAGCGTTTTCCTGGAGCATGGAGAGCACCGGCCTTGGTTTTGCCGCCGGCATCTCCGGCGCTGTCGGCGCTTGGTTGGCCGGTCTTTTTGGTTTCAAAATCGTTTTTGTTTTAGTGAGTTTGTTCGGTATTTTATCTTCCTCAACTTTATTATTGATTCGCAATTCAATATTTTCGAAAGATGGTTTCGCTCCGCGTTTACCGCCGGCCGAGAAGCCGTTCTAAAATAGAAATAAGACAGAAAATAATTTACTATTGTAATTCCACGATCGTGGAATCACAATAGTAAAATAAAAACATCTTTATTAATAAGATCATATCATCGAGGCTGATTTATTGGGCATGAATAACCAGGAAATAGCAAAAATTTTTTATGAGATAGCTGTTTATTTAGAGATGAAAGGCGTGGCTTTCAAGCCTTATGCTTTTGAAAGGGCGGCTTTGAGTTTGGAAAATTTAGCCGAGGACGTTGAGAATATTTATAAACAAGGCGGGATTAAGGCCTTAAAAACAATTCCCGGGGTAGGCGAAAGCCTCGCCGAAAAAATCGAAGAATATCTC
>JAVHOD010000020.1:0-21325 GCA_036169835.1 Minisyncoccota bacterium
AATTTCAAAGTGTTTTCAATAATAGTCAGGTTACGGAGCCCTAAAAGATCCATTTTCAGAAGCCCTAAGTCTTCAATGCTGTGCATTTCAAATTGGGTGATAATCATATTTTTATCCTTGGGCGCGTATTGGAGCGGCAGATAATTAGTCAGGGCTTCTTTGGAGATCACCAGGCCGCAAGCGTGGACCGAGGCGTGCCGGGCGACGCCTTCCATTTTTTTCGCCGAGTCAATTAATTTTTTGGCGTTGGTGTCGTGGTCATAAAGGTCGCGCAGTTCGGTTACCTCTTCAAGCGCTTTCTCTAAATTAAATTGGAAAGGGATCATCTTAGCAGTTTGGTCGCAAAAGCCGTAGGCAAAACCCAAAGCTCGGCCGCAATCGCGAATGGCCGCCCGGGCCGCCATCGTTCCGAAAGTGATAATTTGCGCCACCCGGTCGGCGCCGTATTTTTCCCGGAC
The DNA here is from genome assembly GCA_036169835.1 of Minisyncoccota bacterium. Taxonomy (GTDB): domain Bacteria; phylum Patescibacteriota; class Minisyncoccia; order UBA6257; family MFKM01; genus MFKM01. The sequence goes on from JAVHOD010000020.1 coordinate 459, forward strand.
ATAAGCCACCACTTCATCGCGCCGGACATCGGTGAAATCAATGTCAATATCGGGCATTTGAATGCGGTCGGCGTTCAAAAATCTTTCAAAAAGCAGGTCGTATTTTAAGGGATCAATATTGGTGATGCCTAAAACATAAGAAACCAGACTGCCGGCGGCTGAGCCCCGACCGGGCCCGACAACAATGCCCCGCTGTTTTGCCCAGGCAACAATATCTTGGACAATTAGGAAATAATCGGCAAAGCCGGTTTTTTCAATCACAGAAAGTTCGTAATCAAGCCGTTTTTTGATTTCCTCGGTGACTTCGGGAAAACGGTCGGCTAATTTTTCATCAACCAGATCGCGGAGATAAGAATTGGAGGTTTGGCCTTCGGGAACCGGGAAATCCGGCAGGAGGATCTTCCCTAATTCAATTTCTAAATTACAGCGGTCCGCGATTTTGATAGTGTTGGTAATCGCTTCCGGAATTTCTTTGAAAAATTCAGCCATTTGCTCCGGAGAGCGCATGGAAAAATCATCGTGTTTTAAAGTTAGCCGGTCGGGATCGTCTACTTTATTGCCTGTTTGGATTGCCAGAAGAATTTCATGATAAGGCGCGTCTTCGGATTTAAGATAATGAATATCCTGGGTGGCTACCAAAGGCGCTCCGGTTTCTTTTGAGAGTTCAATGATAATTTGATTAATTTTTTCGGAATCTTTTGTTCCGGGGTGATGGCCGATTTCCAAAAAGAAATTTTCCGGGCCGAAAATGTTTTGATATTCAAGAATTTTTTCTTTGGCGGTAGGAATTTTTTCCGCCGCGATCAGCCGCGAAATTTCTCCGGACAAACAAGCCGAAAGCGCGATAAGCCCTTCGTGGTGTTGCGTTAAAAGTTCTTTGTCAATTCTCGGCTTATAATAGAATCCTTCCAAGTTGGACTTGGTCACTAATTGGAGAAGATTGAGCCAGCCGGTTTTATTTTGGACCAGAAGAATCAAATGATAGGGCCGGTCGTCAATCCGGGAACGCTTATCAAACCGGCTTTGGGACGCTAAATACGCTTCCACGCCGATAATCGGTTTGATGCCGGCTTTTTTCGCTTTTTGGTAGAACTCAATCGCCCCATAAAGATTTCCGTGGTCGGTTATCGCCAGAGCTTCCATACCCAATTCTTTGGCGCGGTTAATTAAATCGTCAATTTTCGCCAAGCCGTCAAGCAAAGAATAATGGGAATGAGTATGGAGGTGGACGAATTTCATTTTGATATTAATATCATAATTCTTTTGCCAAAAAAACAAAAGACCGCTCCGATAACTATCGGAGCGGTTTACGCTAAATAATTTTTTTAAAAACTTCAAAACAGGTTGTATTTTGATGGTAGGCGTTGGCTTTGCCGCTCATTTTAATGTAATCGCGGCGGGTCAGCCCATATTTTGCCAAAACCGTTATTAACGTTCCGGTGCGGACTAAAAATTTTTCCTTTTTCAGTTCTTTCAGGATTTTAGGGAGATAACTGGTTGAATGGAGCGGCACGTACACCCTTTTTTTAATTTTAAAACTTCCTGCCTGAATCGCTTCTTTGATTTTTTTAAACGCCCTCTCTTTATAACCTTTTGTCGTTTCCATCTTCCTCGTCTCCATCTTTCCTCCTTCATTGGGCTAATTCTTTCAAAATTTTTTCAAACTCTTCGGCAGTCAAATCTTCTCTTTTTTCGTCGGTGCGTTTTGTTAACATGCCGAATATTTCCTCAGGCATAATCTTTTTTTCGGAAAATGAAGGGATGTATCTTTGAAAGATTTTCCGTTTTTCTTCGGAGTTTACAAAAATTTCAGTTCTCGCAAACAAGGACAAAAAATAGGGATGCATAAGCGAAACGGCATTAATTTCAGCGAGAGACGCCAACCTCTCTTTTCTTTTTTTCGGGCCGAATATTTGTCTGAATAAATTTTTGAAAAATCTCAGAAACGGCCTTCGCCATTTTTTTCTTGCCATTACTAATCTGCCTATAAAATACCCCGAGGTATCAAGCAAAATTTCCTGGCATTGCTTGCATTCTGAAAGATGCTTCGCGGATTCAAGCTGGTCTTTTTTTCTGGGATGCAGGGAATTCAATCCCGCGCAAGTCAATCTCACGAGAACCGAAGTTAACGAATGAATGTCTTCTATCTCTTTGTCTTCAAAGACGAATTTTTTCAACTTCAATTCCGTGTTCGTTATCACGGAAGAAACGGTTTCCTGAAGGGCTTTTCTATTTATTTCTATAACACAATTTAAATTGCTAAATTAATTTACTATTGTAATTCCACGATCGTGGAATTACAATAGTAAAATTGGAGTCGAGCTTTTTTTGCCGGGTTTGACCTTTTTTTAAAAATCCCTTAAGATATTCTTAATTCATTATTCATAATTCAAAAATATGGGTGGCGTACCAACAAAACATCATTCAAAATCAAAAGTCGGCCGGAGACGGTCTCAGCTCTTTTTAAAGAAAGGCAAATTTGCGGTTTGTCCGGTTTGCGGCGGCCCGAAATTATCTCATCATTCTTGCCCGCAGTGCAGAAAGTAATTCAATTTACAATTTTCAATTTCCAATGAATTTTCAATGATTTAATTTTCAAACGTTTGAAAATTAGAAATTAGTTCATTGATTGAAAATTAAAAATTAAAAATTGATAATTTTATTATATGGCCTCTCGTCAATTAGCTCGCTCAATAGTTTTGCAATCGCTTTACGAATGGGATTTTTACGGCCAAAAAGCCGACCTTATAAAAATTATTGAACGCAACTTAAAGGAGTTCGGCCCGGGGTTAGACGAGCCGGAATTCGTCTGGCGCTTGACGCAGGGCGTGATTGACCGCAAAGACGAATTAGACAAAATAATTGTGAGAGCGGCTCCTGAATGGCCGTTGAATCAGATTTCCATTATTGACCGCAATGCTTTAAGAATCGGCCTTTATGAGCTACTTTACGCCGATAAAAAAGAGGTGCCGGATAAGGTAGCGATTAACGAAGCCATTGAAATATCAAAAAATTTTGGCGGTCCCAGTTCGGGAAAATTCATTAACGGCGTTTTGGGAACGGTTTACAAAGAAATAGAGAAAGCAAAAAAACAGGCAGCCGCCGGTGGCTAATTATTTTAATTTATATGGATTCTTCAAAATTAGAAAAAGAAATAGGAGTTGAGTTCAAAAATAAAAATTTACTCAAAGAGGCATTAACCCATCGCTCCTATCTTAACGAAAATCCCGGTTGGGGACAGCACAACGAACGGTTGGAATTTTTGGGCGATTCGGTTCTGGAATTGATTACCTCTGATTTTCTTTACAAGAAATATCCCGGCCAGAACGAAGGGGACCTTACTGTTTTACGGGCCGCTTTGATAAATTATCAGATGCTGGCTCGGGTAGCCCGGGAAATTGATTTGGAAAATTACATTCTTCTTTCAAAAGGCGAAGCTAAAGATACGGGCAAGGGCCGGGAGGCGATTTTAGCCGACGCTTTTGAAGCGCTTCTGGCGGCTATTTATTTGGACCGGGGCTATGAAATTGCCGAAGAATTTCTTCAGAAGTTTTTATTGCCCCATCTTGAGGAAATTGAGAAAAACCAACTTTATAAAGACCCCAAAAGCCTTCTTCAGGAATTGATTCAGGAACAATCCAGGGCAACTCCAACTTATCAGGTTTTAGAAGAAAGCGGGCCGGACCATCAGAAGATTTTCCGAGTCGGGGTTTATGCCAACGAGAAATTAATTGCCGAGGGTAAGGGTTTGTCCAAACAGGAGGCGGAAACCAATGCCGCCAGCCAGGCTTTGTCTTCATTGTAATTTAGGCTATAATAATTTTATAAATAAATTTCCAATATGACGGATTATTATTCTATTTTAATTTTCTCCGGTTTATTGTTGGCCTTGGCGGTTATCGCCGTATTATTCTTAGAGTTCCAGTCTGTTGCCCGGCGAATTGGCCGGCCGGTTCCCCAGCAGCGCTCCGTTCTTTTGTTGAAATTTCCCAAAGAGGAAAAAACGGAAAAGAATTTCAAAGATGAAATCGGGCTCTCTGAAAAATTTTTCAATTTACTGAGTCATTTTGAAAATTCGGTTATTTTTGAGGTTGCCGTTCATCACGTCGGCGAGGAAATTCATTTTTATCTGATTGGCGACAAGAAAACGCTTAATTTTGTCGGCCGCCAAATTAAGCTGCTTTGGCCTGGCGTCCAGCTAAGCTTGGTTGAGGATTACGATGTTTTCAATCCGCAGGGTTTTAACGACGGGGCTTATCTGAAATTAGCCCACGAATTTTCATTGCCCATAAAAACTTACGAAGAATCAGACGCCGATACCTTTGCCCCGATTTTGGCGGTGCTATCCCGGCTTGAAGAAATAGGCGAAGGAGCGGCTCTGCAAATAATTTTTAAGCCGGCGCCGAAATCAATCCGCCGGAAAATCGCCAATAAGAAAAAAATCGCCAAGCCATTGTTTAAGGTCAATTTACGTCTGGTGATTTCGGCGGGAAGCCAGTTTCGGGCGAAAGAAATTTTTGAAAATTTGCTCAACGCTTTTTCGCGGTTTTCCACCTTAAGTGAAAATGAATTTAAAGTGGTCAAGCCAAAAAACATCAAAAGATTTCATTTTGATTTTTCTTTCAGGGAATTTGACGAGGAACAGATGATGATTTTAAACAGCGAAGAATTAGCCAGTATTTTTCATTTTCCAACCGGCTTGATGGCTGTTCCGAGAATCAAATGGCTGAAGTCAAAAGAAGCCAAAGCGCCGGCCGGCCTTTCAAACCGGGGTATTGTTATCGGCGAGAATGTTTTCGAGGGCCGGGTTCAGCCGATTTATTTTGATTACCCCGACCGGGCGTATCATTTGGAAATTATCGGCCAGGCCGGCACCGGCAAATCAACTTCTGTAATCAATATGGCCATTCAGGATATCAAACAAGGAAAAGGGGTGGCGATTATTGACCCTGAAGGCGATATTATTCAAGGAGTGGTCGGAAATATTCCCAAAGAACGCGAGGCGGATGTCATTTATTTTGACCCCACGAATATCTTGTATCCTTTCGGCTTGAATTTATTGGAATTTGATCCCGGTAATCCCGAAGAAAAAAATTTTGTTATTGAAGAGACCTATGGCATTTTCCAGAAACTTTTTGCCAAAGAGGCGATGGGCCCGATGTTTGAAAAATATCTTAAAAATAGTTTGCGGCTTTTACTGCCCGACATTCAGACCGAGCCCGCTACCTTGCTTGATATTCCCAGGATTTTTACTGACTATGCTTTTCGTCAGAAAAAACTTCGGGAGATAACTGATTTCGGTCTGGTTGAATTTTGGAAAAACGAAGCGGCGCTTCATGAAATAACTCCGTTTATCACTTCAAAGTTCAACAATCTTATCGCCAACGATTATCTCCGGCCGATTATCGGCCAGACCCGCTCGGCTTTTAGTTTCCGGAAGGCCTTGGACGCCGGAAAAATAATTTTAATCAATTTAGCCAAAAACCGGCTGGGTGAGGTTAACTCCAATCTTTTGGGGATGATATTTGTTGAAAAAATATCTTTGGCGGCATTTTCGCGCCTTGACCAGATTGAAGAGCGGCGCCGGCCCTTTTATTTGTATCTGGACGAATTTTATAACTATATTACCGATTCTTTGGCGGTTCCTCTTGCTTCGGCTTTCAAATATGGTCTGCATCTGAACGTTATTCACCGCTCAACCGATGAGCTTTCTCCGGCTCTTCTTAATTTGGTGAATAATTTCGGTTCTATTATTGTTTTCCGGGTCGGGCTGGATGACGCCCGGGTTTTAGCGGACAAATTTGAACCGGATTTTTCCGTAAACGATTTAATCAATCTGGATAATTTTAACGCTTACAGCCGCATCCTTATAAAAGGAAATTCGTCCAAACCTTTTAATGTCAGGGTTTTGCTTCCGCCGGCGGCCGATTCGGTTCTATCCCAGGAGATTAAAGATTTAAGCCGGGCTGTTTATAATCAAAATCGCCAAAAAGTGGAAATGGAAATTTATGAAAGATTTTCTTCTCGTTAGTTTAATCGGTTTTTTGGTGGGCTGGCTGATTTTGCCGACCGCCTCCAATCTGGGATTAAAAATCAGTCCCACGCTGATTTTATTGTCGGTTTTCGGTTTTTCTATTTTAGCTCCTCTGATTTTGGCCGTTATTTATTATTTTGGCCGGTTTTGGCCGGGTCTGCGCCAGTTCGGGAAATTTTGCGCGGTGGGCGTTCTCAATACCTTTTTGAGTTTTAGCGTTTTAAATTTATTGATACATTTTACGGGTATCACCCGGGGCCTTTTTTACAGTTTGTTCCTAGTGGTAGCTTTTTTCGTGTCTGTCACTAACAGCTATTTCTGGAATAAATTCTGGTCTTTCCAGAGCCAGACCGCGGCTAGCCCGTCTGAATTTTCTCGTTTTCTTTTCTTTACTTTCATCGGTCTTTTGATAAATAATGCCGTCGCTTCTTTTTTGAATAACGTGATAGGGCCGTTAGGCGGCCTCAAGCCCATTGTCTGGGCTAATGTTTCTGCTTTCCTGGCAATCGCTGTTTCCTTTTTGTGGAATTTTTTCAGCTATCGGTATTTTATATTTAAAACCCCTAAATCCTAACTACTAAATTCTAAATCCTAAAACATGAAGCCATTTTTATCAGTTATTATTCCCGCCTACAACGAAGCTAACCGTTTGCCTTTGACCTTGGTTGACGTCAATAAGCGGCTTTTGTCGGTTGATTATGATTACGAAATTATCGTGGTTGATGACGGCTCCCAAGACGCCACCGTGGAAGTCGCTAAAAGATTTTATCATCTTATAAAAAATTTTCGGGTGATTGAAAATAAAGCTAATCACGGCAAGGGCTGGGTGGTAAAGCAGGGGATGCTTGAAGCCAAAGGGCGATGGCGGCTTTTCATGGACGCCGATAACGCCACCTCGGTGGATCAATTTGGTAATATGATTCCTTACCTTTCTGATTATCAGATAATTATCGGTTCGCGCGACATCAAGGGCGCGAAACTGGTGCCGCCCCAGCCGTTTTACCGGCGTTGGTTGGGGAATGTCGGCAATCTGATTATCCAGGTTTTGCTTTTGCCGGGCATTTGGGACACCCAATGCGGGTTTAAATGTTTTTCCGAAGAAGCCGCTCTTAAAATTTTCCCGCTGATGAAAACCAATCGCTGGGCGTTTGACGCGGAAGCGCTGGCTTTGGGGAAGAAATTTGGTTATAAAATCAAGGAAATCCCCGTGGTTTGGGTTAATGATTTTCGTTCTAAAGTAAAGGCGTCGGCTTATCTTCAGGTTCTTTGGGAAGTTAAAAAAATCCGTTGGCGGCTGTGGCTCAATAAATACAATTTATAATTTTCAATTCTCAATTTTCAATCAATTTAATATTTTTCAATTTTTAAACGTTTGAAAATTAAATCATTGAAAATTCATTGGAAATTGAAAATTATCAAACAATGACTAAGATAAATAAAAGTAATAAGTTTCCGTCTGAATTGCGTTTGGACCTGGTCTCTAAAGATTGGGTGGTGATTGCCACGGGCCGCGCCAAAAGACCGGAAACTTTCAAAAAAGAAAAGCGCGAAAAAAAAGAAATTGCCAAAAGCCGATGCCCTTTCTGTAATATTGGAAAACAGGAACCGCCGACGCTGATTTTCGGGAACGGCAAAAAAATTAATTTTAAGCCCGGCGACAAAATTCCCGAGAATTGGACGACAATTGTCGTTCCCAACAAATATCCGGCTTTCAAGCCGGACAAAAGTTTAGATAAGCGTATTGAAGGCAATTTATTTCAGAGAATGAACGCCGTGGGTTTTCATGAGGTGGTGGTTACTAAAAGTCACGAAAAACCGTTAGCCCGATTTTCAAACAAAGAAATTAAGGAAGTTTTGGATGTTTATCAGGAAAGATACCTGGAATTAAAGGAAAAAAAATTTGTCAATCATATTTCTATTTTTCAAAATCACGGCCGAGAAGCCGGGGCTTCGGTGGCTCATCCCCATTCCCAAATAATCACCACGCCCTTAGTTGATGTAGATTTGAAAAAAGCTTTGTCTAATTCCAGGGAATATCATAAGGCCAATAAAAAATGCGTTTATTGCCGGATGAATGCTTGGGAAAGAAAAGCCAGGCAAAGAGTGGTTTTTGAAAACAAAGAATTTTTGGTTATTTGTCCTTTCGCTTCCAAAACGGCCTTTGAGATGATTATTTCTCCCAAAAAACATCTCGCTCATTTTGAAAAAATTACCGAAAAAGAAAAAGAGTATCTGGCCGAGGCCTTTAAAATCGTCTTACACGCGCTTTATAAGGGCTTAAACGACCCGGCTTACAATTTTTATTTGCATACCGCTCCCTCAAACAATAACGGGAATTACGATTATTATCACTGGCATTTCACCATTTTGCCGAAGATTGAGATTCCGGCCGGATTTGAGTTCGGCGCCAGAATGGAGATATCCACCATTGAGCCGGAAAAAGCCGCCGAATATTTGAGAAAACATATATAAAAATATTCCTTCAAGTTGATATACTTAAGTATATCAGTGCGGAATTCAATCAAAAATCAAAATGACAATTCAAAATTCAAAATTAAAATTTTTCCCCAAAATAATTGTTGCCAACTGGAAGATGAACCCGGCTTCACTAAAAGAAGCGGATATGCTTTTAAAGCGAATATGGCTTGGCCAAGACAAGAAATTAAGCAATTTGAATTTGATAATCGCGCCGCCTTTTATTTATTTGGAGCCGTTATTGTTGAAAGCCAAAAGCTTGAGATTAAAAGTTAAATTCGGAGCGCAGGATTGTTTTTGGGAAAATCAGGGCGCTTATACAGGCGAAATTTCTCCGTTGATGCTGAAAAATTTGGGAGCGGAATATGTGATTATCGGCCATTCGGAAAGACGAAATTATACGCGGGAAAGCGATGAAATGATTTCCAAGAAAATAAAATCGATTTTTGAAAACAAATTGACGCCGGTTTTATGCGTGGGCGAAACTTTGGAGCAAAGAGCGAAGGGGGCGCACAAAAATATAGTTCAGGAACAACTGCGGCGGGATTTGGCTTGTTTAACTCAAAACTCAAAACTCAAAACTCAAAACTTTATAGTCGCTTACGAGCCGATCTGGGCGATCGGCACCGGAAATTATTGCCAGCCGGAAGAAGCTCTGGAAATGATAAAATTCATAAAAGAAATTATTGGTTTGAATTTAAGCCGACCATCCGGCAAAGAAAATATAAAAGTTTTATACGGCGGCTCGGTGGATTCCAAAAATATCGCCAATTATCTGAAATATCCGGAAATTGACGGCGCTTTAGTCGGCGGCGCGAGCCTCAAAATAAACGAATTCAAGAAAATAATTGATGAAATATCTGAAACAGCTAAAACCGAACCAGCTTAAAAATAAAACCTGTCTTTTGCGGGTGGATTTGAATATTGAGTCGCCGGAAAAAGATACTTTTCGTTTACAGGCGATTTTGCCGACTATAAAATTTTTGGTAAAAAATAAAGCCAAAGTAGTGATTTTAAGCCATCGCGGAAGGCCAGCCCCGCTAAAGCGGGGAATTTCCAATTTCCAATTTCCAATTTCCAAACAATTTAGTTTAAAACCTTTCGCAAAAATTCTTTCTCGGTTGTTAGGAAAAGAAGTTTGCTTTGTAAGTGATTTCTATTTTTCTGATATCAGAAAAAAAATAAAAGATTCCAACTCGGGCGCTGTTTTTCTTCTGGAAAATTTGAGGTTCATGCCGGGCGAAGAAAAAAATGATAGCCGGCTGGCTAAATCCTTGGCTTCGCTAGGCGATATTTTTATTAACGACGCTTTTGCCGTAAGCCATCGCGCCAATGCCTCGGTTGAAGCTATCACTTCCTTTTTGCCGAGTTATGCCGGTTTGCTTTTGGAAAAAGAAATCAATAATCTTGGCGCAGTGATGAAAAAATTTAAAAAGCCATTGGTGATAATTCTTGGCGGAGCCAAAATTTCGGACAAAATCGGCTTAATAAATAATTTTTTGAAAAAGGCCGATTACTTCTTGATTGGCGGAGCCATGGCTAATACTTTTTTTGCGTTTCAGGGTTTGCCGGTTGGCGATTCGCTTTGCGAAAAAATTCGGATAGACGCGGGAATAACACGGGAAATAGCGAGAAAAATTATTTTACCGATAGACGTCGTTATTTACAAAAGAAAGATTTTGGATATCGGGCCGGAGACGGTAAAAAAATATAACGAAATCATTAAAAAAGCCAAAACCATTATTTGGAACGGCCCAATGGGGATGTTTGAGGATAAAAAATTCGTCAAAGGAACGGAAGCAATAGCGGCGGCGATTTTCGAAAATAAAAAAGCCAAAATCGTTATCGGCGGCGGAGAAACTATCGCTTCGCTCAAAATCAAAAATTCCCGATTTCATCGAGGATTCTCGACAAAGTCGGAACAAATCTCAAAAATAAAAAATAATATATTTTTTTCCACCGGCGGGGGAGCGATGTTGGAATATTTAGCCGGAAAAAAATTGCCAGGAATGGAAGCGTTAAAAAATGATCGATGATTAACTTGAATAAAAAAAATATTCAAAAGGCCATCAAGCGTTTGGAAACAGCCAAAAAAAGGAATGAAAAAATTGCCCTTTGGGGCGATTATGACGCCGATGGAATCGCCGGCACTTTGATTATTTACGAAGTGCTGAAAGCTTTAAGTTTTGAAAATATTTTGATTTCTCTTTCCGGTCGGAAAGGAATTTATGACGAGGGCGAAGAAGAAATAAAAAGATTCGCCAAAGAGGGGATATCGCTCATTGTATCCATTGATTTCGGCGTTTCGGCAAACAAGCAAATAAAATTTGCCCGCGAAAAGGAAATTGATTTTATCGTGCTTGACCATCACACGCCGCCCAAGATTTTGCCCAAAGGCATTATTGTAAATTACCCCAACGGTCGCAGGGCCGCGGCGGGAGTGGTTTTGGAGTTGGTTAAGAATTTATATCGGCGCCGGAAAATACCAAAAAAGGAAATTGAAAAATTTTTTGATCTGGTTGCCATTGCCACGGTCGCCGACAAAATTATTTTAACCGTAGCCAATAAAAAAATAATTTCCCGGGGGATAAAAAGAATCAATAAGGGCTGTCGGCCGACTCTTCGCGCTTTGGTCAAAAAAATAAAGATAAAAAAATTAACTACCCGTAATTTTGAACTTTTAATCGGCCGCATTAATTTTCCCAAAGGAATGAATGAAGAAAATAATTTTTTCAGATTAATGAGCGGTAAGGACAAAAAAGAAATCAGGAATTTAGTTAACGGGATAGAGGCTGACTATCAAAAAGCTCAAAAAATCATCGGTAAAATTTTAAAAGAAAATTTTACCGAGTTAACTATTAATAATCAAATTCTGCCGAAAGCGTTTCTTGTCGAAAATAAATTCAATTGGCCCCAGCCTGGAATTAACGGTTTAGTGGCCAACGAATTTGTTAAAAAATTCAAGAGGATAGCATTTGTTTATAGCCGTTCAGGCGATAAAATAAAAGCTTCGGGTAGAGCTCCCGAGGGTTTAAATCTGGTGAAAGCGTTAAGGGCTTGTCCGGCCGATTTATTTTGTAATTTTGGCGGCCATCCCCGGGCCGCCGGCTTTAAAGCCCCGGTGGAAAATCTGGAAAAAATAAAAGAATGCCTGAAAAATTATTATGAATCCGGAAAACATAAATAAAAAATATTTCGCTTATCATATTCCTTCAACAACCGTAAGCGGTATCGCCGATAATTGGGAAGATTGCAAGGCGAAGGTTTCCGGAAAACCCAATGCCCGATATAAAAGTTTTAAAACTAAAAAAGAAGCCGAGGAATGGTTAAGGGCTGGCGCCGATTATTCTTTTAAGAGCGGCCTTGAATCGGGAATTTACTTTGACGCGGGAACCGGAAGGGGAAAAGGCGTTGAAGCCAGCGTCACGGACGAGAAAGGCCAAAATCTTTTAGCCGAAGTTTTGCCCAAAAAGAAGCTTAATAAATTCGGGAAATATTTTCTTGCTGGCGGCGTGACAAATAATTACGGAGAGCTTTTGGCTCTTAGTTTGGCTTTTAAGATAGCAACTAAGAGGAAAATTAAAAAAATTTTCGGCGACAGCCGGCTCGTGATAAATTTTTGGTCAAAAGGCTTTGTAAAAAAAGAAAATGTTTCAAAAAAAACGCTTGACCTCGTTGATGAGGTTTTTGTTTTACGGCAAAAATTTGAAAAAAGAGGCGGAATGGTTAGACATGTATCCGGAGACAAAAATCCGGCAGATCTGGGTTTTCATAAATAAAAACTGGTAAGTCGTAAGCCGGATTCTGTATTTGGTGATAATTTATCTGGGCTTTCAATTACTTGAAAGCTCTAGCAGCACCCTCCGATTTTCGTCGGAGTACGACTTTGCACCCGATAAGGATTTAGCCGTTTCACTCCCCGCATTACTGCGGAGTTCGTCCCTCCCCACTTTTGCTTAGGATATTCTGGAAAATTAAGTTTTTCTTAATCAGATATCTCAAGCAAAAGTGGGGAGGGGCGCTTCGGCGCTTTCGCGCCTCAGCGTCACTGCTCGCACCTCTAAGCTTACGCTCGACGGCCGTTAGCCGCTATCTTTTATCGCCACTGCTCCGCAGTGGCACGCCGATTTAAGCCGATTTAAGCTGATTTATGCGGATACTTTTTTATCAGCATTTATCAGCGGCTCCGACGATAGTCGGAGTATCAGTATTAATCCGCATGTCGTTGCGAAGCAATGACGACTAGGTGTCCGGACTTTCCTCCCCGTTTTTACTCGCAAAGCGAGATTAACAGAGCTATCACCTGACTTACCAGTAATTTCAGAATACAAAATTTACTGCAGTTGTCAATTAAAATGATTTAAGAATTGAGATAGGTTATAATTATAGTTTGTTAAATGATAAACAATAAAGAAATCATTCAGGTTAAAAACCTTGTCAGGAATTTCGGGAAAATAAAAGCTATTGACGGAATTTCTTTCTCGGTGAAAGAAGGGGAGTTCTTCGGGTTTCTCGGCCCCAACGGCGCCGGCAAGACGACCACGATGCGGATCATCTGCACTTTGTTGGCGCCGGCTTCCGGCCAGGTAAAAATCAACGGTTATGACGTGGTTAAAAATCCGGAGGGCGTAAGGCGTTCCATTGGAATGGTTTTTCAGGAAGAAAGCCTGGACGAGAAACTGACGGCTTGGGAAAATTTGAAATTCCACGCTATTTTATATGATGTTCCGTCCACTCAGCAATCTTCCCGAATAATTGAGGTTTTAGAAATGGCGGGGCTGGTCGGCCGCAAAGACGATTTGGTAAACACTTTTTCCGGGGGAATGAAAAGGCGTTTGGAAATCGCCCGGGGGCTGCTTCATCGGCCGCGGGTTTTATTTTTGGACGAGCCCACTATGGGCTTGGATCCCCAGACCCGCCGGCATATCTGGGATTATATTCAGGATTTAAGAATCAAGGAATCTATCACTGTTTTTCTGACGACTCATTACATGGACGAAGCGGAATTGGTTGACCGGGTGGGAATAATCGATAACGGCAAAATCATCGCTTTGGACACGGTTGCTAATCTTAAAAAACAGGTTGGCGGCGTTTCAAACCATTTAACCTTAGATGATGTTTTTCTGGCTTTAACCGGCTGGCAGATTCGCGAAGAAACCGCCAGCGACAAAGACAGAATGGGCCAGGAAAACCGCCAGCGGAAGATTTTAAACAACAACCATAAAAATTAATTTTTATGAACCTTCCTCATATTTTAAAATCTATTTATGTTCTTTGGTACCGGGAGCTCTTACATTATTGGCGGGACCCGGTGAGAGTAGTGGCTTCAATTATGATGCCTGTTGGTTTTTTAATTTTTGGCAGTGGTCTTTCTTCAATTGTCGGCAAAGTCGCCAGCGAAGTCATAGGGCCGCAGGTTAATCTGATCCAATTTCTTTTCCCGGGGGTTTTGGGGCTTTCGGTTTTCTTTGTGGCTATTTTTTCCGGGGTGTCGGTCATTTGGGACCGGGAATTCGGATTTCTTAAAGAAATCTTGGTGGCGCCTATCAGCCGGACGGTAGTGGCTTTGGGCCGGATTGCCGGCGGCGCTACCATTGCGATGATCCAGAGCTCAATTCTTTTAGCCATCGCGCCTTTCATCGGCCTGCGTCTTTCTTTTTTTATTTTTATAAAACTTTGGTTTTTGATGCTTTTAATCTCTTTAGCCTTGACCGCTTTCGGAGTGCTCATCGGCAGTTTAGTGCGCACTACGGAAGCCCATCAGATGATAAGTTATTCTTTAATCGCGCCGATGGCTCTTTTAAGCGGCGCTTATTTTCCTCTGGAAAATTTGCCTTTTTGGATGGATCTTTTGGTTCGCATCAATCCTTTCACTTACGCCGTTGACGCTTTGCGGCAGACGACTTTGCATTTTTCCCAAATCACGGTAGGGATTAATATTTTCGGCAAGCCAATAATTTTTTTGGGGATTTTCGGCGACGTCCTTATCGTTTTTGTTTTCGGGATAATAATGACTGAATTAGCCATCTGGGCTTTTTCCCGGCTGGAGTAAATATGTCCGGTTTCCCTCGGTTCAGAACCGCGGCCAATTTTCATAAAATCAATTTCCTATTGCGTACAAATAACCGTCCATGGAAGTAAAGTAAAAGGTGCCATCCGGGTCGAAAGCGGGCGAGGCCTCGGTAATTTTCCCGCTTGTCTGATATTCCCATAGAAGCTTTCCGTCTTTGCCGACCGCGTACATTTTGCCGTCAACCGAACCGAAATAAACCGTTCCTTCTTTATCAACAATCGGAAAACTAGGCAAACCGTAAAAACCGGGCTGCTTTGGATCGGCGCCGGTTTGATAGGTCCATTTTACTTCCTGGGTCTTGGGATTAATGGCGGATAAAATTCCCTGGGCGTTGCCGATATAAATCGTGCCGTCAGAAGCGATTGCCGGAGTGATAATTCCCGCTATATCGTCTTTACTCGGGAATGATTGAGGCGCGTTTCCGTTTTGGGGCTGAGTTCCATTACACGGAGGAAGAGGGGGAGCACCGCATCCGGCCGATGATTGGGGTATATTTCCGTTTTGGAATTGGCCTGTTCCGCTACAGGCAGGAAGCGGCGGCGCTCCGCACTCCGCGGCATAAGCAGTTTGAACACCATTAAAACTCACTTCAGGCCCTTTCTTCCATTTCAAATTCCCAGAAGAATCAAGGACAAATAAACTGGGAGCGGCCGCGGCATAAATTAATCCGTCAGGGCCGATAGCTGGCGAGCCGACCCGCATGGCTTTGGTATCATATTTCCATTTCAGGGTTCCGTCAGGATCAAAGGCATAAAGATTGCCATCAAGGCCGCCGTGAGCGTCGCCGCCTCCCAGATAAATTATCCCGTTTTGGTCAATACTGGCCGGGTAGGAAACCTTCCCCACTGTTTTATATTTCCATTTCAGGGTTCCGTCTTTATTTAGCGCGTAAAAATAGCCGTCCCAGCTGCCCTGGTAAATAGTTCCGTCCGGTCCTATGGTCGGGCCAAAGCCCGTGTTACCATTGGTTTTAAATTTCCATTTTTCGTTTCCACTTTTCTCCAAGGCGACAATCGTATCCTGCGAAAGAAAATAAATCGTTCCGTCTTCCGCCAGAGCCGGCCCTTGGGTGCTTTGATAAATTTTTGACCAGATTTCGTTTCCATTTTTGTCCAAGGCAAAGATTTTTTGGGCCCCGGCAACGTAGATAATTCCCCCAGAAGAAATTGCGATACTGTTCGGATCACCGCCCTCCCTTTTCCCCAGCTGAAACTTCCATTTCAAAGCGGCTTCTCCCGGGCCTTTAACTGCGGCATATCCGGTGTGAAGGTAGCTTCCGTGAAACTGGGACCAGGGGTGCTTGCTCGTCGGTTGCTCTTCTTTTGTAATTTCGGGCGATATTGAGGGCTGGCTGAGATTGGTTTTTACCCCGGTTTTTTGCCAGATAAAATAACCCGCACCGGCAAAAATAACCAAAATTCCCAAAATAATTAAAGCTTTTTTCATATTTATATTTTAATCCTTTTGGTATAAAATATAAAGCATTATGGATAAAAATCTGAAAATTTTTCTGATTATTGCAGCCATCGTTATCGTGGTGGCGGGAATTCTTGTTTTTTCAAAAAGCGCGAGTCAAAATAAAGAGGCGAATAATAATTCAAATAATATTAACAATCAAAATCAAATGAAAAACGAAACTTTGGCAGATGGCTTGCAAATTATTGACGAGGTTGCCGGCACCGGCGCGGAGGCGACAATCGGAAATACCGTCAGCGTCAATTATGTCGGCACTTTGACCAACGGTAATAAATTTGACAGTTCTTATGACAGGAATCAGCCGTTTTCATTCGTCTTGGGAGCAGAGCAGGTGATTGCGGGCTGGGATGAAGGAGTAGCGGGAATGCGCGTCGGCGGCAAAAGAAAACTGGTTATTCCGCCGGATTTGGCTTATGGCGCCCAAAGCATCGGCAACGGCTTAATTCCGCCGAATTCAACCTTGATTTTTGAAGTGGAGCTTTTGGGAGTAGAGGTGCCGCAATAAAAACTTTTGATCCTTTAGTTTTCCCCTGGAATATCTAAATTGTGTCCTTTCGGTTATTTTTGCTTGGGAGATTTATTTTTGCCCGCCCTCGCAATTGACGGCGGTTAATTACAAAATAAAAATGTTAATGCGGAAAAATAAATTCGCCAATAATCATGAAAACCCAGAGGACACTAGTTAAAATAGCTGGAACAAATCCTACCCATAACACCTGGGATCGCTCGCCCTGCTTAAAGGCGCGAATGCCTACAACAAGAGCAGAAACAGAAAGAATCAACGCAGCAATCATTAAGCCAAATCCAGCAACTGCCCCAACATTTTCGCTGCTTGCCTCGTCTATGATCGGACGGATAACGGAAGTGAATATTCCGAGCATAGGAAACATTAACAGAGTTCCCAAACCAAGGCCCATCGCCCACCAAGCCGTTCTTGTCTTTGGTTTCTCATTAAATTTGCTAATTATTTCGTTTTTCATATTTCTATTTTATCAAACTGACCCGTCTTGGTCACTAGAACCTATCACAAGACTGCTGCCGGGCAGGGATTCGGACCCCGATAAACGGCTTCAAAGGCCGCTGTCCTACCATTAGACCACCCGGCAATAATACATAAAATTTTACTTCAAACTTTCTACAATCGCTACTTCTAGGGGAATAATCGGAAATTGACTGTAACGCATTTGACCATAGGCCTTGATTAAGGTCTTTAAAAGTTCTAGATGTTTTTCTTTGATTAATTCCGTGTGGCTTTTGAGTTTTTCCAGAGCTTCGGGAGCTAATTCTTCCTGGAAGGCCTTTTCCAAAGTCGGCTCAAATTTCAAAACCAGCGCCTTTCTTAAATATTGAATTAAATCTTTGTTAAACTGAACCAGATTATAGCCGTCATTTTCAATTTCCGCCAGTTCCTTGAGGGATTTATCAAGCTGTCCTTTCAGAAGCGTTTCGGCGAAAGCCGCTATTTTGGAAAAAGTGACTTTGCCGACCATTTTTTCCACTTCGTCCACGCTTATTTTCTGATAGCCGAAAGACAATAACTGGTCTAAAAGAGATTCCGCGTCCCGAAAACTGCCTTCAGCCGAAGCCGCGATTAATTCCAAGGCGCCGCCGGAAATTTCTAAATTTTCGCTTTCGGCTATTTTTTTCAGTTTTTCCCGGATTACCATCAGAGGAATTTTTTTGAAATGAAATTGCTGGGTTCGGGAAACAATGGTGGCGGGAATTTTTTCAAACTCGGTGGTGGCTAAAATTAAAATCACTTGTTCGGGCGGTTCTTCCAAAGTTTTCAAAAGAGCGTTAAAGGCCTCTTTGGTTAACATATGCGCCTCGTCAATGATAAAAATCTTTTTCTTGAAAGAAGTAGGGGAGAGGCGGACGCTTTCTTTGAGGTTTCGGATTTCATCAATGCCGCGGTTGGAAGCGGCGTCAATTTCAATAACATCCATAGCCGAGCCTTGGTCAATTTCCACGCAGGCGGCGCAGGAATTGCAGGGCTCGCCTTTTTTGGCGAATTCAGGGTCATTTTGGCGGGTCAGGCAGTTGGCGACCTTAGTGATTAAGCGAGCGGCTGTGGTTTTCCCAGAACCTCGCGGTCCGGAAAAAAGATAGGCGTGGGAAAACTTGTCCTGGCTGGCGGCGTTTTTTAAAATCCGGCTGATTATTTCCTGGCCGAGCAAATCTTCAAAAACCCGCGGCCGATATTTGCGATAAATAGCGAGGGCCATAACGTGATTATACAATGAAAATTTATGTAAAACTAATAAAAAAGCCAGTTGTTGGGGACAACTGGCAAACCCTGAATTCATTCTGGTTATTCCGGCTCCGGAGGTTTGAAGGTGAGATGACCGACGATGCTGGCGATTGCTAACACCACCGACGGCCAAAGGATTAATTGGGCCCACAGAGGGTTTTGAAGGAGAAGAAGGGAGATGCCTATACTTTGGAGAAAAAATTTCCATTTTCCCCAGAGGTTCGCGCCCAACCTTTGTTTGATTCCGGCCTGTGCCATCATTACTTTCCCTATTATTAGCAGAAAGACCAAAATAAGTTCACAGCTTATGATTGACCAGAAAAGCAGAGGCGAAAGATATGATGGTCCTTGGCTGAGAAATATCCCAAGAAGGGCAGCTCCAGTCAGCATCTTGTCAGCGAATGGGTCAAGAGTTTTCCCGGCATCAGTTTCTTTTTTTCTTGCTCTAGCAATCGGGCCGTCAATCAAATCAAGAAACGCCCCGAAAATAAAAACCCAAAAAGCAATATTCGGTCTTTTATTCCAGAGAAAAAAAATTATCGGAAAAATACACAAAATCCTGATAAGAGTTAGTTGGTCGGCGTTTATCCATAGCGGCAGGGGTTTTAAAATGTTTTGCAGAAAATTCTCTTTGGCGTCAGTTACCCTTTTAAGGGATGTTTCCGTAAAAGCAATTATATGAATACCCATTTTTCCTCCTTGTTATAAATAAAATTTTTAAAGTTCAAAATTATTATTAAAATAAAGCATGTTTTTTAAATTTTGTCAAAAATATACTTGGTGAATCATTTTGTTTAGGTTATACTTCAAAAGATATTCATTATGAAATTTTTTATTTTTTTATTGATTTTGGCCGCCGGCATCGGTATCTTTTTATCCGCCAGTTGGCGGATTGAAGTTACGGTGGCCCCGAATCTTCCCGCTGCCAGCTTGGATGTGCCCGAGGCCTCTCAAACCGGAAATAAAAAAACAAACCAAGCAACGCCAAAAATAACCGATATTGAAAATCAAAAACCGCTGGCTAACCCGCCCGAAGTCATCAAGGCCATTTATTTCACCGGCTGGTCGGCCGGCAATTCGGCGAAAATAAAATATCTGATTGACTTGAAGAAAACCACGGAAATCAACGCGGTGGTGATTGACCTCAAAGATTATTCCGGTTATGTGGGCTACGATATCCAGGTTCCGGAAGTTGGGGAATATGAAGCCAAAGAAATAAAAATTCTTTTTATTAACCGTCTTATCAAACAGCTTCACGATGAGGGGATTTATGTCATCGGCCGGATAACGATTTTTCAGGACCCGCGATTAAGCCAGGCGCGTCCCGATTTAACGGTCAAAAGCGTAAAAACCGGCGGCCCCTGGCTGGATAATAAAAAATTAAGCTGGATTGACCCGGCGGCCAAAGACGCCTGGGATTATAATATCGCCATTGCCAAAGACGCGGCCAGCCGGGGGTTTGATGAACTGAATTTTGACTACATCCGTTTTCCTTCAGACGGCGATTTAAACGATATGAGTTTCCCTTTCTGGGACGAAAAAATTTCCAAGAGCTCGGTTCTTAAATCATTTTTCAAAACTTTGCGCCAGGAATTGGCCGATGTAAAAATTTCAGCTGACTTGTTCGGCTTGGCGACCATAAATCAGGATGATTTGGGAATCGGCCAGGTGCTTGAGAACGCTTACGCTTATTTTGACTATGTTTCGCCGATGGTTTATCCCAGTCATTACGCTTCCGGATTTTTGGGATATAAAAATCCCGCTCTTTATCCTTATGAAGTGGTGAAATATTCCTTGGATGCGGCAATGCAGCGACTTATAACTTACAACCAACAACTTACAACGGCGACTTCAACCGCCAGTTCAACGATTGCGAGTTCCGCGGCTACGAGTACCGCAATTGAAAATTGGAAATTGAAAATTGAAAATTCTAAACTCCGTCCCTGGCTTCAGGATTTTAATTTAGGAGCCACTTATGACGCGAGTATGATTACGAAAGAAATCCAGGCTACCCAAGACAGCTTGGGAGATAACTTTAACGGCTGGATGCTTTGGAACCCGTCCAATATTTATACTAAAGGAGCGCTTCAATCAGTTTTGTGAGGACTTCGGCTTCTTTTTGTTCTCCAATCTGTTCGCCGGAACCTTCGCGGTAATAAACGCCGCCTAAAACAATAGTGGGAACGCCCCCCTTGCTGTATTTGGAAAAAACGTCCTTATCTTTTAATTCGCCTGCGCTCGTTACCATATTGTCATGGAAACTTATTTTATCGCCGAATTGTGCCGCCACTTTTTTTATAATGGGATGTTCCCATACACAATGAGGACAGCTGGTTGAACCGAAGAAATAAATTATCGGCTTGCCGTTTTCTTTGAGAATTTCCTGGTTGGCTACTTTTATGAAGTTGCCGTCAACGGTTTCTCCGGCAGGAAGAGTTGGGCTTGTTTTTGTTTCAGAAGCGGCCGTTCCTAAATTAATTGAGTCCGGGAATAACGTGCTTCCATCTAAAGTTACGTAAGATTCAAAAACTTGGCTGTTGATATTAAGTTCCAGTTTG
>JAVHOD010000021.1:0-1000 GCA_036169835.1 Minisyncoccota bacterium
AAAATTCCGAACATCCTTTAGCTCAAGCGATTGTTAATAAGGCAAAAGAAAGAAAGGTTAATTTTTCAGAAGTAAAAAATTTCCAAGCCATTCCAGGTCATGGCGTTTCAGCTAACTTGGAAAATAAAAAAATACTTTTTGGAACAAGAAAATTAATGACTGATAATCAAATTAACCCAAGTTTGATAGAAGAAAAAATGATCACCCTAGAAAATCAAGGTAAAACAGCGATGATTTTGGCGCAAGATGAAAATATAATCGGCATTATTGCGGTGGCCGACACTCTTAAGGATTATTCAAAAGAAGCAGTTGAAATGCTCCATAAAATGGGTAAAAAAGTTGCTATTATTACCGGCGATAATCAACGCGTTGGTCAAGCGATTGCCAAACAAGTCGGCATTGATAAAGTTTTGGCCGAGGTTTTACCGCAAGAAAAATCAGCCGAGATAAAAAAATTGCAGGACGAAGGAAATATTGTTGCAATGGTTGGCGATGGTATAAATGACGCTCCGGCTTTGGCTCAAGCTGATTTAGGCATTGCTTTGGGTTCAGGCACAGATGTGGCAATGGAAACCGGAGAAATAGTTTTAATTAAAGACGATTTAAGAGATGTGATAACGGCAATGGACTTGAGCAAATACACTTTAAATAAAATCAAACAAAATCTTTTTTGGGCTTTCTTTTATAACATGGTCGGCATTCCTTTGGCGGCCGGAATTTTGTATCCTTTTACAGGCTGGCTTTTAAATCCGGCAATTGCCGCCGCCGCGATGGCCTTTTCGTCGGTTAGTGTTGTTTCCAATGCTCTTTTAATGAAAAGATATGAATCTAAAACTATTTAAAATTTCAGGGAGTCTCTCATTGTCGCCCGCGCACGGGAAGGGTGGGGCAAGGGCGACATCTCTTTCTTTTCTTTTTTCGGTCCCGCCGCCGCCCGAAAAAATCGCTGGGGGTTTCCAGCAGGCGGGCAAAAATTCCTTCCCCCCAACCCCCTTCCTTT
>JAVHOD010000022.1:0-4789 GCA_036169835.1 Minisyncoccota bacterium
GTGGAGCCGCAGTCGGAAACGGTCTGGCGTCAGGCGGACAAATACAAAGTGCCGCGGATTTGTTTCGTTAACAAACTTGACCGGATGGGAGCTGATTTTGAGAAAACTTTGCAATCCATCAGAGAACGCTTGCACCCGAAACCGGCGGTGCTTCAATGGCCCATCGGCCTTGAAGAAAAATTTGAAGGCGTTATTGATTTGTTAAAACAGCAGGCCTTTTATTTTGAAGGGGAGCACGGCGAGAAAATAATTGCCAAAGAAATTCCGGAAAATTTTAAAAAGACAGCTGAAGAAAAAAGAGAAAAATTAGTGGAGATGATCGCCGAAACCGATGACAATTTATTGCATCGCTATCTTGAAGGTCAGGAAATCAGCCAGGAGGATTTAAAAAAGACGCTAAGAACAGCCTCATTAAAAGGAGAATTGATTCCGGTGGTTTGCGGCAGCGCTTTAAAAAATAAAGGCGTTCAGTTTCTCTTGGACGCGGTTGTTGATTATTTGCCTTCGCCGCTCGATTTGCCGCCGGTAAAAGGCATCAATCCTAATAATCAAAAAGAAGAGGAAAGGTCAGCTCAAGACGGCCAGCCGTTTGCTTCTTTGGCTTTTAAAATCGCGACCGATCCGTTTGTGGGTTCGTTGACTTATTTCCGGGTTTATTCCGGTACTCTTCAAAAAGGGTCTTATGTTTTAAACGTTTCTAAAAATTCCCAGGAAAGAATCGGCCGGATTTTACGAATGCACGCCAATCACCGGGAAGAAGTGGATGAAGTTTGCGCCGGTGATCTTGGGGCATTTGTGGGTTTAAAAAACACCACGACCGGAGATACTCTTTGCGACCCCGAGCATCCCATTATTTTGGAAAAAATTGTTTTCCCCGAGCCGGTCATTTCCATCAGAATTGAACCGAAAACCAAAGTTGATCAGGAAAAAATGTCCATGGCTTTGCATCGGCTTTTGGAGGAAGATCCGACTTTCAAAGTGATTGGCGACCCCGACACCGGCGAAACTATTATTTGGGGGATGGGCGAGCTTCACTTGGAAATTATTGTTGACCGGATGAAACGGGAATTCGGCGTTGAATGTAATGTCGGCCGGCCTCAGGTGGCCTATAAGGAAACCGTGGTGGGAACGGCTGAAGCCGAAGGTAAATACATTCGCCAATCCGGCGGCCGCGGCCAATACGGCCATGTCTTTTTGAGAGTGGAACCCCTGGAACGAGGGAAGGGCTTCGAATTTGTTAACGCTATTAAAGGGGGCACTATTCCCTCGGAATTTATTCCGGCCGCGGAAAAAGGAGTTAAAGAAGCGATGGATAAAGGCGTTTTGGCCGGCTATCCTTTCGTTGACACCAAAGTCACGCTTTACGATGGTTCTTATCATGACGTTGATTCTTCGGAAGCGGCTTTCAAAATCGCCGGTTCTATTGCTTTCCAGGAAGCGGTCAAAAGAGCCAAAATGGTTTTATTGGAGCCGATGATGAAAGTCCAGGTGATTACTCCGCCGAATTTCTTGGGAGATGTCACCGGCGACCTTAACGCCCGCCGGGGCAAGATTGAGGCCATGACTGAAAGAATCGGGATTAATGTCGTTGACGTGAAAGTTCCTTTGTCGGAAATGTTCGGCTACGCCACTAATATAAGGTCAATGACCCAGGGCCGCGGCAGTTTTACGATGGAGTTTGATCGTTATGAGGAAGTTCCACGGAATATTACACAACACATAATTGAGGGGAAATAGTAGTTTCACGATGTCCCGATTTTGTCTGCGGCTTTTGCCGCAGTAACAAAATCGTGGATCCTCGATGTCGTAGCTGCGCGAAGCGCAGACGACATCGAGAGAATTTAATAGCTATGAAGAAGTGCCTAATAATATTACTCAGCGGATTGCCGAGGGCAAGAAATAAAAAGGTGTGGGGGTTGACATAAAAAAAAATTCACTATAAACTAAACAAGTCGTTTTATTAATAAAAATTTTTAAATAAAGTTTAAATTAAATATGGCGGAAAAAGCAAAATTTATAAGAACAAAGCCCCACGTTAACGTCGGGACTATCGGCCACATTGATCACGGCAAGACGACTTTAACGGCGGCAATAATGAACGTTCTTAAATTAAAAGGTCTTATTCAAAAAGCCGAAGGCGTGGATCAGATTGATAATGCTCCCGAGGAAAAAGCCCGGGGGATTACGATTGCCATTCACCACTCGGAATACGAAACAGAGAAAAGACACTATGCCCACATCGATTGTCCGGGGCACGCCGACTATATCAAAAACATGATTACGGGTTCCGCCCAGATGGACGGAGCGATTTTGGTGGTTTCCGCGGCTGACGGCCCGATGCCTCAAACCCGAGAGCATATTATTTTAGCCCGTCAGGTTGGCGTTCCTTATATCGTTGTTTTTTTGAACAAAGTTGATCAGGTTGACGACAAGGAATTGATTGACTTAGTGGAATCCGAAGTGAGAGAACTTTTGAAAAAATATGAATTTCCGGGCGATGAGATTCCGGTTATTCGCGGTTCGGCCCTTAAGGCCCTGGAAGCCAAATCAGCTGATGATGAATGGTGTAAGCCGATTCTTGAATTAACCAAAGCGCTTGATGAATATATTCCTGACCCGGTCAGAGAAACCGACAAGGCTTTTCTTATGCCGGTTGAAGATATTTTCAGCATTGAAGGCCGCGGCACGGTGGTTACCGGAAGAGTTGAGCGGGGGATAGTCAAAGTCAACGAAGAAGTTGAATTAATTGGCTTAAGACCCACGACCAAAGTGGTGGTCACGGGTATTGAAATGTTCAATAAAGTATTAGACGAAGGCCGCGCCGGAGAAAACGTTGGTATTTTGCTTCGGGGTTCTAAAAAAGAGGACGTGGAGCGCGGTCAGGTTATCGCTAAAACCGGTAGCGTCACGCCGCACACCGAATTTGAAGCCAGCGCTTACATTTTAAGCAAAGAGGAAGGCGGCCGTCATACGCCGTTTTTCACCGGCTATAAACCCCAATTTTACATTAGAACCTGCGATATCACCGGTGAAGCGACCCTTCCTGCCGGAATGGAAATGGTGATGCCCGGCGACACCGTCAATTTAAACATTAAGCTTATCGCTCCGGTGGCTTTGGAAGAAAAACAACGTTTCGCTATTCGCGAAGGAGGCAAAACGGTGGGCGCCGGCGCCATAACTAAGATAATAAAGTAAGAGTTTATGGCGAAAGTTTCTAAAAAAGTTGCCGCAGTGGAAGAAAAGGAAAGAGTGAGATTGAAAATCAAGGCTTACGACCATAAACTGATTGACAATTCTTGTCGGCAAATAATTGAAGTCATAGAACGTCAGGGCGGAGAAATAGTTGGCCCTGTTCCTCTACCGACTGAATTTCACCGTTATACCGTCAATCGTTCAACTTTTGTCCATAAAGATTCACGTGAGCAATTTGAAATGAGAGTGCACAAACGCTTGATAGATATCATCAATCCCAGTCAGAAAATAATTGCTTCGCTGGACAATCTTAATTTGCCGGCAGGGGTTGATATTGAAGTGAAGCTATAGTAATATTCGGGGTAAGAAATAAAGGATTTAGCCAAAAAAAATAATCAAAACTGCCGAGGCTAAACCTGGGCAGTTTTGATTTAATTTCATGGTAATGATTTCAGGGAAAAAATTGAAAATGAGCCAGATATTCAAAGACGGAAAAGTAATTCCGGTTACCCCGATAAAGGTTGCCGATATTTCGGTTTTTAATGAAGGCGAGTTAATTAAGATAACCGGAATAAGCCGCGGCATAGGATTCCAGGGTGTAGTTAAGCGCTGGGGTTTCCATGGCGGGCCTAAAAGCCGCGGACAGAAACACCGGCTTCGGGCTCCGGGTTCAATCGGTACAACGGCGCCTCAGCGGGTTTTAAAAGGTAAAAAAATGGCCGGCCGGACCGGCGGCCGCCAAAAAACCATCGGAAATCTTGAAGTTGTTTCCTTGAATAAAGAAGATGCCGTTTTAATGGTGAAAGGAGCGATACCCGGCTATAAAAATTCAGAAATTAAAATTCAGAAGGATGCCAGTTTTAAAGCGCGGAAGAAAGCCGCGAAAAATAAGAAATAAAACATGAAAGCGGATTTATTCAATCAAAAAAACGAAAAAATCGGAACGGTGGAATTGCCCGAAGCCGTTTTTGGCGTTAAATTTAATTCGGACTTGGTCCATCAGGTATTGACGGTCCAGGTCGCTAATCGCCGGAGAACTTTAGCCGACACCAAAGACAGAGGCGAAGTCAGCGGCGGCGGCAAGAAGCCCTGGAAACAAAAAGGCACGGGCCGGTCAAGACAAGGGTCAAGCCGTTCGCCTTTATGGAAGGGCGGCGGGGTCACTTTTGGTCCTCAAAAAGAAAGGAATTTTTCCAGAAGCATAAATCAAAAAATGAAGCAATTGGCGATTTTCGGAATTTTTTCCAAAAAATTAGCCGATCAGGAAATTAAAATTATTGACACCCTGAACCTGGAAGATCGAAAGACCAAAAAATTAGCCGAGCTGTTGAAAAAATTTATCTTGCCCAAGGAAAGCGTTTTAATGATTCCCGCCAAGGAAAACAAAATTATTTATTTGGCCGGACGGAATTTGCCCAAAGTCGGCGTTATAAGTCCCGAGTCGCTTAATGTTTATGATTTGCTGAAATATCGGAAGATTCTTCTGGACCAAAGCGCCATTGAATCAATAGTTAAACATTACCAAGCATAAATATGAGAATGATAATTAA
The DNA here is from genome assembly GCA_036169835.1 of Minisyncoccota bacterium. Lineage (GTDB taxonomy): Bacteria > Patescibacteriota > Minisyncoccia > UBA6257 > MFKM01 > MFKM01. Next base: position 4,743 of record JAVHOD010000022.1, read on the forward strand.
AAAACCAATAATCAGCGAGAAGACGATGGACCTGGGCAAGATCAACA
>JAVHOD010000023.1:0-4679 GCA_036169835.1 Minisyncoccota bacterium
CTTTTTCTGACCGCGGCAACTGAGAAGGCACCAAAACCGCGTTAAAAATCGGTTTGTTTTTAACCAGAGGCTTGCCGTAGCGGTCAAAAATTATCCCCCGTTCGGATTTAGAAACGTCAATCTCACTGATGTTAGCCAAGGCGCGCCGCTGATAGAAATCCGCCTTAAAAACATTTAAAGAAAAAAGACGGCTGGCGCCTGTTAAAACCGCCAAAACAATAACCCAGAAACAGATTTTGAAAACGACGGGCTTGACCGGCACCTCTAATAAATCATCCACTGCCGCCTTGTCGGTTAAAATGTCTTCAAGATTTAATTCGGTCTTCTTTCTCATAAAAAAAATTTGTAATTAAAAAAATCGCTGAAATTCCCAGAGTCATATTATAAAACAGCTCCGCGATAATGGCTATCGGGTTAGAAATCAGATAATGGAAATTTATTATCAAATAGAATCCTAAAGTTCCCAAAAAAATCACAATCAAAGAATCAAAAAACACATTGCCGGTCAGGAATTTTTTCAGCAGAAAAGCCGCCAAGCCCAAACCTGCCGCGATAAAAATTCCTTTCGGCCAAAAAGGCAAAAAAACAAACGACAATAAAATAACTGTAAAAATCAAAAACAAAAATCCGAAAAGTTTCCTTTCTAAAATTACGCCTAGAAAAATCATCAAAAGAATCAAATTGGGATTAATCCCTCTTACGGCGAAAAAATGATTGGCCTGTAAAACAAAAGCCAAAATAATAAAAATGGCCCAAGTTAATATTTTAAGGACGCTAAGCGTCCCTTTAAACACGCTCAGCGTGTTAGTTGATCCCTTCATAGCCGGAGATGATAAAAACTTTTCCCAGTTTATTCGGGTCGTAATCGGTTCTTAATTTTGCCTGCTGTAAAGAAGCGGCGGGCTCAGGGGTTATTTCCGATATCTTACCCACGAAAAGCCCCAGGGGCAAAGCAGGAGAAGCGCTGATGACTTCATCGCCAAGATTTATTTTGGCGTCAGCCGGAATGAGCTCCAAGGTCGGCTGGCGGCCGCCGGCCAAAACCGCTTCAATACCAGGCAAATTTCCCTGGCCGATTTTAACCTCGCTTTTCCAATCTGGCGAAAAAATCGTCCGGACTTCGCTGATATCTGCTTTCACGCTGATAATTTTTCCCAAAAGATAGTTTTCGGCGGCTAACACCGGCCAGCCGACTTTAACGCCGTCTTTAGAGCCGATATTAATAATCAACGTCTGGTTATCGTCAAAGGGATAACGCGAGTAAACCCGAGCCGTAAGATACGGCTGGGACTTAAGATCCAATTTATCTTGTAAAACCTTAATTTCCTGCCGCAAGCCCTGATTTTCCAAACGCAAATCGGTTAAGGCCTGACTGGAAAGATTTATTTTATCCAAACCGAAAAAAATGTTTTTTTGATAGAAAAAAATCAAAAATAAAACTGCTAAAAGCAAAAAAAATATAATATATTTTTTGGCCATTCCCAGTTAACTCAACTCCGACATTATTTTAGACATATCAAAGTTGATAATTAATGATTTTGTTTTATTTGATTAATATTATTCTTTGCCCACTACTTTTGTTCATCTGAATTTTCTTCAAAATTCAGATGAACCATCGGAGTTGAGTTACTGGGCATTATGAGAACAACAAGTCCTGGTACTTTTCAAAATTTTCCGCAATCAAACCCGTACCGCGAACCAAGCAATTTAAAGGATCGTCCACTATTTGGACGTTAACCGCGATTTCCTTCCGGAAAAATTCGTCAATTCCTCTTAATAAACTGCCGCCGCCGCAAAGATAAATGCCGTTTTTATAAATATCGCCCACTAGTTCCGCCGGCGCCGTTTCAATAACTTTTTTGACTGTTTCCGCTATCGTCCGCAAAGAACGATTGAGGGCGGCTCTAATCTGGCTGTCTTTCACCACGATTTCTTTGGGCAAGCCGCTTGAAATATCCCGGCCGCGCGCCACCACTTCCAGCTTTTCCGACTGGGGCACGGCCGAACCTACGCCAAGTTTGATTTCTTCGGCAGTCGGCTCTCCGATAACTAATTTAAATTCATCGCGGACATATTTTATGATTTCCTCATTAAATTGGTCGCCGGCCACTTTCAAACGCTCGGAAACCACCAAGCCATTCATTGAAAGAATCGCCACGCCGGTCACGCCCGCGCCGATATCCACTATCAAACGGGCGGTAGGCTCGTTAATTTCCAGACGCGACCCCAAAGCCGCCGCCACCGGCTGGGGCACCAAAAAAACGCTGCTGGCGCCGGCATTTTTGAAAATATCCTCCACGGATTTCTGCTCCACTTCCGTCAAATTAGTGGGAATACTGGCAATAATCCGAGTGGCTAAAGACCAAGGCGTGTTTTTTTTCAAAAACTGACTGATCATTTCTTGGGTAATGTCAAAATCGGAAATGACGCTGTTGACCAACGGCTTGACGGCGCTGATATGAACGGGCGTCCGGGAAAACATTTTCCTGGCCAGCTCGCCAACGGCAATCACCCGGTTGGTCCGATTATTGAAAGCGACAATTGACGGCTCGTTTAAAACGATGCCCTTATTAGCCAAATAAATTCGGGTGTTGGCCGTGCCCAAATCAATGCCGATATTTTTTTGAAAAATCCCTAACATTATTTATCTTTATTTATTTTCTTAATAATTTGCTCTAAAGTCAAAAGTTGAGCTTCCTTTCCATCTCTTCTTTTGATTTCCACTTTGTCATTAGCCAGGGTTTTTTCGCTGACTACCAAACGCCAGGGAATGCCGATAAGGTCGGCGTCGGTGAATTTTTCGCCGGCCGAAACCCCCTCGCGGTCATCATATAATACTTCAAAACCGGCTTTTTCCAAACCCTGATAAATTTTTTCGGCGAAAGCCCGGAGAGATTTTTTGCTCTCGCCGATTTCCAGAAGATGAACATCAAACGGAGCGATTTCCAAAGGCCAAATAATGCCTTTTTTGTCGTTATGGGCTTCAACCGCCGAAGCCATCAGCCGGCCGAGGCCGATGCCATAGCAGCCCATGATAATGGGTTTCCGGCTGCCGTCTTTGTCAACAAAGTAAGCCCCCAGTTTTTCCGAATATTTGGTTCCCAATTTGAAAACATGGCCGTTTTCAATCGCCCGGCCGCTTAAAATTTTGCCGCCGCATTCCGGGCATTTTTCCAGATTTTTTTTGTCCAGTTTTTCCTCATTTATCGCCCAATCGCACTTGGAACAATAAAAAATCCTATCCTCGCCGGTTTCGCAAAGCATCATAAATTCATTGGAAACATCGCCGCCGATCGCCCCCGATGAGGCCTCAACTATTTTAACGTCAAACCCGCAGCGGCTGAAAATCTTTTTATAGGCGCCGATTACTTTTTGGTAATAAAAATCCAGGTCGCCTGAAGAAGTATGAAAAGAATACAAATCCTTCATCAGAAATTCCCTGACCCGGAGCAGACCGCCGGTGGAACGGATTTCATTGCGAAATTTATTCTGAATCTGGTAAAGATAAAGCGGCAGGTCCTTATAAGAATTGACGAACCGGCCGGCTAAATCAGTGATAACCTCTTCGTGAGTGGAGCCTAAGGCCAAATCTTTTTCGTGCTGGTCTTTAAATTTGAAAAGCGGCGGTTCCATTTTGTCCCAGCGGCCGGATTTTTCCCAGATGGTTTTGGGCTGAAGCGCGGGCAGAAAAACTTCCTCTCCGCCGATGGCATCTATTTCCTCACGGATGATATTTTCAATTTTCTTATGGACCCGCCAGCCCAACGGCAGAAAAGAATAAACGCCGGCCATCAATTTATCAATGAAATTCGCCCGGATTAAAAGCCGCGCGTTCAGGCTAGTTTCGTCTTTGGGGTATTCCTTTTGGGTTCTGAAAAAATATTTTGATTGGTACATATATTTTATTCTAAGCTTTTACCATTCCTTTTGTAAAATACCCATTTGAATAAGGTCATAAAATTTTCCTTTCCAAAAAATCGCTTCTCTTTTAACTCCTTCATTCTTAAACCCAAGCTTCTTATAAAGATTAATCGCTCGCTTATTATAGGCATAAACGCCCAGTCCAATGCGATGAAGCCGAATTTTAGTAAATCCATAATTTAGTAATAACTGAGTGGCTTCTGCCCCGTAGCCTTTTCCCCAATAATTTTTATCTCCTATGAGAATGCCTAATTCCGCACTTTTATTTTTGAGATTCAAACTTAATGATAAGCTACCTATATGGATATTTTCTTTGGTATCTATGGCGAAGTGTTTTTCGCTCTTTTTCTTTTTAGCCAAGCTTTTAATCCATTCTTTTTCTTCTTTTAAACTTATTTCTTTGGGATTTGCGCTTAAAAATTTCCTGACTTCTTCGTCTTTTAACCATCTCACAAAACGTGGAGCATCATCCAATTTTATGGGTCTTAATGAAACATTTTCGCCTTTTAATATCATAATTTTATTCTATCAAAAAATCGCCTGCTTGGCGATTTCCAGATGCCCATAATTAAAGTATTAATTTCATACTGATATACTTAAGTATATCAGTATGAAATTCTCTTTTAAAATTAACAATACTTAAACTTAATCGGGATTAACAATCAAATTAATTTTATCAAGAATATTGCGACCGTCTATAAAAGTATGGTTTTCATAAAGAAAAAACATCAGCGAACCTTGCGGCTGGCTGAGGCGTT
>JAVHOD010000024.1:0-4617 GCA_036169835.1 Minisyncoccota bacterium
ATAAAATTTGGTCTAAAAGATTATCTATGTCTTTATTATTTGAGGCATCGCTGTTTAATTGGGTTTGTTCCGATTCCAAAATAATCGGGTTGAGATGGCTGGTTTGTTTTGATGTTATTTCCTTAAGAGCCAGCGAGACCGTTTCAGCGGCTTTCCGTGAATAATCAATTCTAGCCAGTTGAATATCAATATTTAAATTTTTAAATTCGGTTTCGAGGGCCAGAGTGTTAAGATTGGGAGCCGCGGGTTTTAAATTATGTATCAGATTGCCGGAAATCAGGACTAAAAGCAGTCCGGCCACGGTAAAAGCCAGTTGCCAATTGAATAACGGACGTTTTTGGGGTGAAACCGGAATGCCCAGGATTGCCAGTTTTGATATTCGGCTGTATTCCATATCCGGCTGGATTTGCCTGAATTTTTTCAGGATTTCCGTGAGATTTTCTGTCAGCGGTTTGGAAAAAGCCGGGTCTTGCTCTGAAGAAAAGGACGTAGCCAAAATAACCAGTTTGGAGCGCTGGCTGTATTCCGCGTCCGGCCGGATGTTTCTAAGCTTCTTTAATTTTTCTATTATATTTTTCATTGACGATTTCTCTGATGTTTTTCAGGCATCGATGCTGGGCGGTTTTGATTGATCCTTCGCTTTTCCCGAGAGCGGCGGCGATTTCTTTATTGGTCATTTCTTCCACGAATTTCATGACGATAATTGACTGTTGCTCTTCCGGGAGCTCTTTAAGGGCGGCCTTTATTATATTCAATTCAAATTCCTGGTCTATTTTTTCTTCTAAATTATTGACAGCCGCGGTTTCTGCGATATTTTCCAGATTAAGATTTTTTTTATCGGTCCGGTAATAATCAATTACGGCGTTATGGGCGATCCGGTAAAGCCAGCTTGAAAAAGGAAAACCTTGGATTTGATATTTTTCAATATTTTGCCAGGCGCTCAGGAAAACTTGATGGGTCAGGTCTTCGGTCGTGACTTTGTCCCCGATTTTTAATAGAATAAACCGATAAATGGCCGGCAGGTATTGGTCATAAAGCAAACCAAAGGCTTCCGAATCTCGGTTTTGGGCCTTTTTGATTAATTCTTCTTCTTTCATAGGTTAAAACGATAGAGCTGGGGATAAGTTACCGGAGCGGGTAGGGGGAATCGAACCCCCGGCATCAGCTTGGAAAGCTGAGGTATTGCCACTATACGATACCCGCAAGTATAAGCTTTTTGTCTTTGTTGCGGTGCGGGTTTTTCTTCCCTCTTTATTATGACACGAGTATTGGATATAATCTATAAATACTATAAATAATAATTTAAAAGTCAAGAAAATGAATAAAAAGGTTTTAAGAAAAACGCCAAACCGGGTTAAATCAATTATCGTTTTGGTTTTGTTAGTTGTTATCGGTTATGGAATTTGGTTTTTGGTCAGCAGACCTCCGGCTAAGCCGCCGGTTGAATTCTTGACCGCTCGCGAACGGGGAGCGGAAATCAGCCAAAAAATTGTTGAATTGTCTTCAGCCACCGCCAAAGAAATCACAGAGATTAATTCTTTAGATCTAAACAATGACTTCGGCAGGGCTTCAAGTTTGATTGAAGATGCTAAAAACAAAAACCAGGAGGCGTTAAATCAAGCCGTCAAACTGGGCAATGAAGTGCAGAAAATGGCGGAATTTTTGGATAAAATCCTTTCTACCAAAAGCCAGGAATTAGCCATGAAGGCCATCACCACGGAAACGTACTTATTGACCAATCTTATGCAATATAAGTTAACCCTTGACCAGTTCTTAAGCAATCTTAATTTGGCTTTCGCCACCTCCAAAGCCGAGTATCGGCAAGCCGCCGAAAACAATCTTTCCGACCTTAATATCAAAACCAATACTATCAATAATCTTAACCAGCAATTTATTGACCAAATGCGGGATTTTGATAAATCTTTTTCCCGCTAACTAGAAAAGTTGATTGAAGCGGATTTGATTTCCTTTCGGCGCGTCATTAACCGCGATCCCTTTTTCCATTAATTGATTTCTAATTTTATCGGCTTCCGAATATTTTTTTTCTTTTCTCAATTCGTTTCTTTTCTCTAACAAAGATTGGATATTTTTGTTTTTGAGCAATTCGGTTTTCTTGGCTTGATATTCTTTATAAAAAGGTTCAATAAAGCCCAAGACTGAATCAATTTCTTTGATTAATTGTTTTATTTCCCGGGCTTGGCTGGCGTTGAGCAGGTTATTTGCATTATTGATTTCGTTCATAAAATTAAACAATTCAGCCAGTGCTGAGCTGATATTTAAATCATCATCAAGCGCCTCTTCGAATTTTTTCCGGCATTCGGTTGTCAATTGCTTGATTTTTAGATTATTTTTTTGCTTGTTTTTTATAAAATCCAGTTCAATGAGAAAATTCAAAAATTTTGAAGCAATGGCCTTGGCTTCGTCAAAATTCTTGAAAGAAAAATCCAGAGTTTGCCGGTAATGAGTTTTTAATAAAATTAATTTTAATAAAAGAGGATTCAAATTTTTGGCTTCAATGTCCTGAAGAGTATAAAAATTGCCGAGCGACTTGGACATTTTTTGCCCTTCCACGATTAAATGGGCGTTATGCAGCCAGAAATTAACGAATTTTTTGCCGGTAGCCGCTTCCGATTGCGCTATTTCATTCGTGTGATGGGGAAAAATCAGATCAACGCCGCCGCTATGAATATCAAAATGCGGGCCAAGATATTTCATGGACATTGCCGAGCACTCAATATGCCAGCCCGGCCGGCCTTTGCCCAAATCGGTCTGCCAAAAAATTTTGCCGTCGCTCGGCTTCCAGGTCTTCCATAAAACAAAATCATTGATATTTTCTTTATTGTATTCATCTTGGCTGTTTAATCGGTTTCCGGCATTCGGTTTTAAATCCTGATTGCCAATTTTGGCTAATTCCCCGTATTGAGGAAATTTTGATATTTTAAAATAAACCGAGCCATCTTCAGCTTTATAAGCGAACCCTTTTTTGAGCAATATCTTTACAAGATCAACCATTTCTTGGATATGCTCGGTGGCTTTTGGCATAACATCGGGCAGTTTGATATCCAAGGATTTCAAGTCGTCGAGAAAAGCCCGGAGATAAAAATTGGTAAATTCTTTAAGTGTTTTTTTCTGATTTTGGCTTTCCCGGATTGTTTTATCGTCAACGTCGGTGATGTTCATCACGTATTTGACTTTCAAATTGCGATATTTTAAAAAGCGTCTTAAAAGGTCGGCAAAAACATAAGCCCGGAGATTGCCGATAGTGACATAATTGTAAACCGTGGGGCCGCAGACATAAAACTTAACCAGCCCGGCTTTGACGGGCTTAAAATCTTCTGTTTTGCGGGTTAGGGTATTAAATAGGCGCAACATGCTTATATTGGTATTTTAAATGTGATTATTAATTCTTATTTTTATTTACTATTGTAATTCCACGATCGTGGAATTACAATAGTAAACTGAAAATTTGACTTGTTTTAACCGGTCGGGCTGCTGGGATTCGAACCCAGGCTAAATCTTCCCAAAAGACTCGTGCTGCCATTACACTACAGCCCGTTTAGTTTATTTTAAACAAAATTTAGTGCGGGGTAAATAGGTTAAATTCAGTAAACTCAAATATCGAACAGTGGTATTTGTATTATATTGTATCATAGCCTATGATTAATTTATGAAATTTAATGATAAAATAATCGCGATTAGATTACGCAAAAAAGGCAAGACTTACTCTCATATCTTGAAGAAAATACACGTATCTAAATCGTCACTCACTTTATGGTTGCGCGATATAGAGCTTACGGATTCGCAAAAGGAAAAAATTTTAAAAGGACGAGAGAAATCTCGGTATGCGGGAGCGAAGAGCCAACAAAAAAAGAGAGTGTTGCAAACGAAGCAAATTATTGAAAACGCAAAAAACGAATTTACAACCCTCGTTAAAAACCCAATTTTTTTAACGGGATTGGCATTGTATTGGGCTGAAGGAGATAAGCATAAAGGGGAAAGAGTAAAATTCACCAATTCAGATTCGTTGATGATATTATTTATGATGAAATGGTTTCGTGAAATTTGTAAAGTACCCGAAACGAAATTTAGAATAGCATTGCATATTCATGATCTGCTTGTATCTAAAAAAATCAAGAGTTATTGGTCTCAATTGACGGGTGTTCCGCAAAAACAATTTAATAAGATTTATGTAAAAAACAGCACCTTGCGTCAGAGGAGAAATATTTTATATACTGGAACTTGTGGTATAGTGGTAAACAATAAAAATCTTTTTCGAAAAATAATGGGATGGAAATTGGGATTGCTAAATCATTTTAAAATATCTCCCCGTAGTTCAACGGATAGAACGGAGGACTTCTAATCCTTCGATCGAGGTTCGATTCCTCGCGGGGAGACAAGGAATAGATTAAAGAATGAAGTTTGATAAAATAATAAAGTTGAAAGCCGCCGCGCTTAGCGCGGCAATTGGCAAGCTAAGCTTGCCGGGTTAGCTCATTGGTAGAGCGCTGCCCTGAAGAGGCAGGCGTACCCAGTTCGATTCTGGGACCCGGCACAAATAAAAAAGTCCAGATTTTATCTGGACTTTTTAAATTGGCGGGGGAGCTAAAATCAGAATAT
>JAVHOD010000025.1:0-16706 GCA_036169835.1 Minisyncoccota bacterium
CGGGCAGAAATGAGCCGAGCGGCCGCCGAATTTGAGGCGCTGGACTTTTCCGCCGCAGCGGCGAGGGCAGGGTTCGCCTTCGCGTTGATAAACTTTAAGAAATTTTGCGAAATTGCCTTTTTTGCCGGACGGCCGCCGGTAATCGGAAACGCTGGTGCCTTTGGCTTTTATCGCTTTCGTTAAAATTTTCTTGATTGCCTGATAAAGAATTTTTGTTTCCCTTGGTTTTATTTTCTGCGTTTCCCTCAACGGCGAAACTTTGGCTTCAAATAAAATTTCATCCGAATATATATTGCCGATGCCAGCGATTTTATTCTGGTCTAAAAGGACTTTTTTTATTTTACCCTTGGATTTCTTCAGAATTTCCTTGAATTTACCTAAAGTGAATTCCTTACTAAAGGGTTCCGGCCCTAATTTCTGATAATCCGGATAAGCTTTCAAATCAGGAATAAAAGCCACCTTGGCGAATTTCCTCAAATCCGATAAAGCCAGCTTGCCTTTATCCAAAAACAAAATCAGGTGAATATAGGGATTTTTTATTTCGGTTCCGTATAAAAGCGACCCGGTCATTTTTTGATGGACCAGGATATATTTGCCCGAACCGAGTTTTATGATTATATTTTTCCCCCGGCGGCTGATTTCTTTGATGGTCTGGCCGGTTACGCCTTTTTTAAACGTCAAAAAATCCGGCTTGAATAATTTTTCGGTATCCGTCCAAACCTTGAGAATTTTTCTGCCGATAATTTTACTTCTTAATTCCCTGACAGTGGTCTCAACTTCGGGTAATTCGGGCATGCCAAATTTATTGTTCTTCTTCATAGAACACCTCGGTCGGCGGAATTAATTTGGGATCGGTCGGCAAGGTGAAATAAAAAGTGCTGCCCCGGCCCACCTCTGACTCGGCCCAAATTTCCCCGCCGTGCCGGCGAATGATGTTTTTGGCGATATAAAGCCCCAAGCCGCTGCCGACGGTATTGGACACATTGCCGCTCCGGTAAAACTTCGTGAAAAGTTTATTGATTTCATCGCCCGGAATGCCCGTGCCGGTGTCTTTAACGCTGACTTGAGCAAAGGGTTTATCAAGAAGTTTCTCAATTTTAACTGTCACTTCGCCGTTTTCAATATTGTATTTTATGGCATTATCCAAAAGATTGTTAAAAACCGTTCCCAATTTTTGAGAATCAATTCTGACGACAATGGGCTCGGCCGGTTTGTCAAAATAAAGCTTCACGCTGAATTTCTTGGCTATAAGATTAGCCGAAGCCAAAATATCCGTCGCAAATTCCGTCAGATTGACGTTTTCCAGTTGATAGCCAAACTTTCCCTCTTCAATTTTAGCCACGTCAAGCAAGTCGTTGACTATTTTCGCCAATCGCTGGACGCTAAGATAGGCCTCGTCAATTATTTGTTTGGATTCGGGCTTTAAATCCGGATCTTTATTTAAAGTTTCAAGCGCCCAGCTGATGCCGGTCAAAGGTGTCCTTAACTGATGGGCGGCCACGGTAATAAATTCGCTTTTTGACTGAAGCAGCCCTTTTTCCCGGGTGCGATTCTGAACTATTTTAAAAAACCCAAGAAGCCGCCCGCCGGGATCGTCAACCCGGCTGGTCATAACTCTTAAAGCCAGATTTTCAAATGATAAATCAACAATCTGCGGCCAGACGTCGGGCTCCGAGAGCCGCCGGCTTGCTTGCGCCAGAGACGGGAAAACCACCTGCGCCAAAAGCCGGTATTTCGGATTTTGGACAAAGCCCGGATTAAAATACTGGCCCAGAATTTCTTTTTCGGTAACATCAAAAATCTCTTCCGCCGCTTTGTTGAAAATCTGGATTTTAAATTGCGGGTCGTAAACAATCAACCCGTCCTTGAGATTTTCAACAATACCCTTAAGTTGGTTGCGTTCAACTTTCACCTCCCAATTGGAACGGGCCAAACGCAAATTACTGGCGAAAATCACCGAAGCAATTACGATAAATATCCCAAGAATAATCAAAGCCCAGATGCCTTTCAAAAAAATAAGGTTGATTATCGCCGCCGCCGTGATTAAAAATAAAAGCACCCAGAAAGGCCGCATTTCCGGCAAACCGCAGTAAAATTTCAACTGCCTGAAATATCTAATGATTTTGGTTTTCATCCCTCACCCTTAAAGCATTAATGAATATCTAAGACGACCTTTCAAAGAAGCAAATCCTTTGGCAAAATGCTTTAATCTTTTTTCCCTAATTAGAGCATCCTTTTTGGATTTGTAAGCTTCATAATACATCAATTCCAATGGTCTCAAATTCTTTGTTGATTGTACTAATCCCTGATTATGTTTTTCTAATCTCTCTTGAAGATTTTCTGCGAATCCAATATAAAAACTATTATCTAATTTTGACTTTAATATATAGATAAAAAACATAATCATATGCTTTAAGGGTGAGGGATTAGCTCTCCCCAATTTTTGCCGATTTTCACGGCAACTTCCAAAGGAACGTCCAGTTTCAAAACCCCTTCCATCGTTTTTTTAATCAAATCAGCTGTTTTATTCAGGATATCATCTCTGATTTCAAACAACAATTCATCGTGGATTGAAAGTAAAAGATTGACACCGTCCCCTAATTGATAAGTTTTTATCATCGCCATTTTGATAATGTCGGCGGCCAAACTCTGAATGGGCATGTTGATGGCGGCTCTTTCTTCTTGCGACCCAAACCGCGCATCAGGCGAAGCCATTTCCAAAAACCAGCGGCGCCGGCCGTTAAGATTTTTAACGTACCCAAAAGTCCTGGCTTCCGTTTTGACTTCTTCCTGCCAGATCCTTACTTTAGGAAAATCGGAAAAATATTCATCAATAAAATTTCGGGCTTGATCTTTACTCAAGCCGGCGGTCCGGGCGAAAGCGCCGGCGCCTATTCCGTAAATTATTCCGAAATTAAGGGTTTTCCCTGTTTGCCTCATCGCCGGCGTTACTTCGTCCAGGCCAACGTTAAAAACCTGGCTGGCGGTCAGTTTATGGATATCCTGATTTTGGAAAAAGGCCTTCTTAAGTTTTTCGTCTTGGGAAACCGAAGCCAAAATCCTTAATTCAATCTGGGAATAGTCAAAAGCCGCCAAAGAAAATCCGGGCTTGGCTTTAAAAGCCCCTCTAAGTTTAGAAGCCCATACTGTTCCCGTTGGGATATTTTGAATATTGGGTTTTTCCGAACTAAGCCGGCCGGTAGCGGTGCCGGTTTGATTAAAAGTGGTATGTAAACGATTGTCTCTTCCTAAATAATCAATAATCGGTTCCACAAAACCGGATTTTATTTTGAATAATTCGCGATATTCCAAAACAGAATCAATAACGGGGTTGTCTTTTTTTAAAGTATTGAGATATTGCGCTTCGGTGGAAATTTTTCTGCCCTTGCCGATTTTCATTTTTTTAAACAGAACTTCGGATAATTGCTTCGGGGAATTCAGATTAAAAACCGAACCCGACAATTGATAAATTTTTTCTTCCAGATTTTTAACTTCTTTTTCCAGTTCTTTTTTAAGATTAATAAGGGCTGTTTTGTTCACTAAAATTCCTTTTTCTTCCATCCCTGCCAAAACTTTTATCAAAGGCATTTCAATTTCTTCAAAAACTTTTACTAGCTCAAACTCCTTTATTTTCTTGTCCAAAAAATCAAAAAGCGCGGCCAAAACTTCGCGGGTTTCCGGCATCCAGCGCCTTAAAAACCGCCGGCTCAGGGCCTCCAAAGAATAATCTTTCTGGTCGGGATCAAGCAGCCAGCCGGCGATTTTCAAATCAAAAACCGGGCCGGCCAATTCCAGATTTTCTTTTTTTAATTCTTTAATTAAAGATTTTAAATCAAATCCGATTTTAAGCTCGGCAGAAACCAGCTTCTTTTTGTTTTTGACGGCTTCCTCTTTGTTTATCAAAAACATAATTTTTGCTGTTTGTTTTTGGGCTCGGGTTTATCGTTTTTGTCCGAAGGTTTTTGGCCGGAAATTCTGGAAATCAAACTCTGAAACCCCAATTGGCGGAAGTAATCCAAAAGCGGCTCACCTAAATCCCGGCACCCTAAATCATCAAGTAAAACCGGTATGTCTATATCCTGATCAAGCAGGACCAGTTTTTTGGAAAAAAATGCCTGCTTTTCGCTATCCAAAAGTTTCTGAAAAAGTTTCTGGTCTTTTTTGGGAAATTCTTCCGGTTTTTTAGCTTTTAATTTCTGATAAAGATTATCCAAGCTGTAATATTCCCCAAGCAAACGGCCGGCGGTTTTCGGCCCGATTCCCGGCACGCCTAATATATTATCGGATTTATCGCCGACCAGGCCCTTATAATCCGGCAATTGCTCGGAATTCAAGCCATAGCGTTCCTGTACCGCCTTTTCGTTATAAACCATAATTTCGCTTACGCCTTTTTTTGGGGTTTCCACTTCCACTTTGCCGTCTTTTACCAATTGAAGAGTATCGAGATCGCCGGTCAAAATTACAATTTTCAGTTCTTTTTCCGTTTTAAAATGCTTGGCTAACGCGGCGATCAAATCGTCAGCTTCAAAACCGGGCTGCTCAAAAGTTTTTATCCCGAATTTTTCAAAAACCTCGTGGGCTTTGATAATCTGGGAAATCAGCTCATCGGGCGCTTTGGGCCGGTGGGCTTTGTATTCCTTGAAAAGTTTTTTCCGAAAAGTCGGCTCCGGTCGGTCAAAAGCAGCCGCCCAATAATCCGGCTTCTGTTCCTTGAAAATTTTTAAAAGAATTGACGATAGGCCGTAAAGAGCGCCGGTGGGCTCGCCTTTAGGAGAAGTAAATGGCGGCAAAGCGTGGAAAGACCGGTGGATTAAAGAATTGGCGTCAATAAGTAATAAGGTCTTCATAATAAATTTTTAATTTCTAATTTTTAATTTTCAATGAATTTTTAATGATTTAATTTTCAAACGTTTAAAAATGAGTATTATCTTAGTATTATCTTTCGCTCGTTTTCTTTTTTCCCGTAATCAAATTTCAGCCAAATTACGTTTTTCTTCGGCAGAATTTTTTTAATTTTTTCCGCCCATTCGATTAAAACAATATTTTGGGGATTATCAACGATTTCTTTAAACTCTAATTTCAGTAATTCTTGAGGTTTTTTAAACCGATAACAATCAATGTGATAAATATGGCGGTAATTTGGTGATTGAGTAATTAAGTAATTTTTTATCAGAACAAACGTGGGGCTGGTAATTCGTTTCTTCACGCCAGCCGCTTTTAAAAATCCTTGGACAAAAGTGGTTTTGCCCGCGCCCAAATCACCAACTAAAGCGATAACCAAAGCTTGCCTACCGGCAGGCAGGCCGAATTTTTTTTTAGACGGCCGGGATAAAACTTTTTTAGCCAAAAGTCCGGCAAATTTTTTGGTCTCGCTTGAGGAACGACTTGAAATTTTCATGCCAAATCCTTTAAACGCCTAAGCCCTTATTTTTAATTTTGAAATATTCATAAGCCGCTTGAGTAGCGACCCGACCGGCCGAAGTCCGGCTCAAAAAACCAAGAGTCATTAAATACGGCTCATAAACCTCTTCAATTGATCCCGCGTCTTCACTTAAACTGGCCGCCAGGTTCTTTAAACCAACCGGGCCGCCGTTAAATTTCTCAATAATAGTATTTATAAGCCGCCGGTCATAGGCCTCCAGCCCCATTTCGTCAATCTCCAGCATCGCCAAGGTTTTAACGGCAACCTCTTCGTCAATTTTGCCGTGAGAATAAACTTCGGTGAAATCACGCGCCCTTTTTAAGAGCCGGTTAGCCACCCGGGGCGTGAAACGCGAAGCCCGCGCTAAAATCTTCAAAGCCGGGGTATCTAATTCCACTCCCAACAACCGCGCCGAACGCTGGAGAATTTTTTCAATATCTTCCAAACCGTAATAATCCAGCTTGAAGGTGGCCCCAAAACGTGAACGCATCGGATTTGAAAGCAAACTCATTCTTACCGTCGCTCCCACTAAAGTAAAAGGCGGCAAATCCAGAGAAAAACTCCGGGCCGACGGGCCTTTGCCGATAATCAAATGAATCTTTCTGCTTTCCATCGCCGGATAAAAAATTTCTTCAATTAATTTGTTCACCCGGTGGATTTCATCAATAAAAAGAATATCATTGGGTTCCAAGTTGGTTAAAATCGCCACCAAGTCGCCGGCTTTTTCCAACGCCGGACCGGTGGTAGTTTTAATATTCGTTCCCATTTCTTTGGCCAGTAAATTAGCCAAAGTGGTTTTGCCCAAACCCGCCTGACCGTAAAAAAGCAGATGATCGCAGACCTCGCCCCGCTTTTTGGCCGCCTCCATAATCATTTTCAGATTCTTTTTGACATTTTCCTGGCCGACATAATCAGACCAGCTCGTCGGCCGCAGAATCAAATCAATATTTTTATCCTCGTGATTATTTTTTTCTTTAGTCATAAATCAAAGGGCCGGTAATTTTTTCGACTTCTTCAAAAGTGGTCAAGCCGGAAAGAACTTTAATAATGCCATCCTGCTGCATACTTACCATGCCCTGTTCTTTGGTTAATTTTTGAAGGTCCAAATCGGTGACTTTTTCCGAAATCGCTTTCATTACTTCCGGGGTCATCAAAAATAATTCAAAAATTCCGATTCTTCCCTGATAGCCCAGCCCGCCGCACCACTGACAGCCTTTGGCTTCAAAAATTTTAAAATTATCCAAATTAATTTTGTCTACCCGCGCCGGCAATTGGCTGATGAATTTTTTAATTTTTTTGGCCGAGAGATCATCGATTTTTGCCTCTTTTTTACAAACCGGACAAAGCTTTCTGACCAAACGCTGGGCGATAATCAGATTGATGGCCGGCGAAATAACCGAGGGCTGGACGCCCAAATCAATCAAGCGGGGAATGGCGCCAACCGCTTCGTTGGTATGAAGCGTTGAAAAAACCAGATGACCGGTCAAGGCCGCGTGCATGGCAATCTGGGCGGTTTCCAAGTCGCGGATTTCACCGACTAAAATGACATCCGGGTCCTGACGTAAGATTGAACGCAAGCCGTTGGAAAAATCATAACCCGCCTTGGCGTTAATCTGCGTCTGTTCAATTCCTTCAATATGATATTCTATCGGGTCTTCAATGGTTATAATTTTTATCTCCGACTGATAAATCTTTTTAAGAAAAGCGTAAAGAGTGGTGGTTTTCCCGGAACCGGTCGGCCCGGTGTTTAAAATCATTCCGTTGGGCCGCTTTAATTCTTTCCCGATAATCTCCGAATCGTCTTTCCGCAAACCAAGTTTTTCAAAATCAACTTTTATCAGCGCCGGGTCTAAAATTCTTAAAACAATGGTTTCGCCGAACTCCGAAGGAATAATTGAAGTTCTGATTTCAATATCCCCGTTTTCCAAACCGATGGTAAAACGGCCGTCCTGCGGCTGGTTATGAATGTTTAATTTCATTTTTGAAAGAAGTTTTATCCGGGAAACCAAAGCCAGATAAACAGAGGAAGACAAATCGTATAAATCATAAAGCAAGCCGTCAATCCGCAGCCGCAATTTGGTCTTGGCGCGAGCCGGCTCAAAATGAATATCCGAGGCCCGGCTGACAAAAGCGCCGGCTAAAATAATTTCCAAAATCTGAGAAATCTGCGGCTCCTTGAATTCCTGAAGCTGAATTTTGAATTTTTCAAGGTCGCTTATTTTTTTTGTCAGCTCTTTTATTTTATCGGCGGCAATTTCCACTTTGCCGGTGATCTCCTTGGCGTCCGGAGTGACAAACTGATAAAAAGTCCAGGCGTAATTCAAAGTTTCCAAAGAAACAATAAAGATTTCCGGTTCGTAGCCGTCTATTTTTAATTTATTGATTATTTTCTTGGCCGCCGAAGCAGTCGGGTCAAAAGCCGCCAAACTTAATTTTTTTTTATTCAATTTAAACGCGGCCAGTTTTGCCTCCTCGGCTTCTTTGCTGTTTATCAACCGCAAGGCCTTGGTAGCAACCGGCGCGGTCGCCAAACTGAGGTAGGCATAATTTAATTTAACCGCCCGGCGCTGGGCTTCCCGCTCCTGGGCCTCGTGGCGCTCTTTGGCCAGTATTCCCCCCAAATTAGAATTATTTTGTTCCCCGATCATTTTAATTATTATACTCCGACTCCCGATTAAATAAAAAGGATAGAATTAACCTTATCCTCTCGCCAATATATCTTATTTCGCCCTTAATATTGACAAACCTCTAAAAATATGTATTATTATAGATAGGTTCTATAATTAAGTTCATTTACATAAACCAATAAAAACGGAGGTGGAAAATGAAAAAAACAGGTTTAATCCTTAGTTTCGTGTTTTTCGTATTAACGCTAAGCGGCTGCGCGATAACAATGGGCCGGCCTCAAAGTCCTTTAATAATAGATTTCAAACAACCCGAGATAACGTTTTGGGGAAATCCTAATCCTTACCCTTACTGGTATGGATATTACCCAAATACTTATGTCGTGCAAGAAACATTAATTTACAGAAACTATGGAAACTATAACCCCCGCCACTATCCGCGCCACAGGAGATGGTAACTCTGGCAAAAATCAATTTACCCCGACTCAATTTAACGAGTCGGGGTTTTTATTTTTTGGGCTTTCTACAAATTTTGGAGGCCGGAGGACGAACAAAATTTGTCTAGAAAACCTAACCCAGCACATAACTTGTTATGTGCTGGGTGCTCACTATTTTAGATAAATTTCTTGCGTATTCACTTAGAAATTTATAAAATAGTGGCATGTCAGGGCATTCGCATTCTAAAACCATAAAACACGAGAAGGATGTTACCGACCAAAAGCGCGGTCGGATTTTCTCAAAATTACTTAATGCGGTGGCAATTGCTGCCAGAGAAGAACCTAATCCCCAATTCAATCCTAGACTACGAACCACTATTGAAAAAGCCCGCCAAAGCAACGTCCCCCAGGAAAATATTGAACGAGCGGTCAAACGCGCTTCGGAAGATAAAACTCTCGAAGAATTGATTATCGGCGCCTATGGCCCGGAAGGAGTCGCGGTTTTAATTGAGGCCATCACCGATAACAAAAACCGCACTATCCCCGAAATCAAAAAAATCCTCAGCGACCATGGCGCCAAATTCACCGAACCGGAAAGCGTTCTTTGGGCTTTTGAAAACAAAGACGGCCAATGGCAAGCCAAATTCAAACAGCAAATCTCGGAAGAAAGCAAAAGTAAATTAAACGAACTTATGGAAGCGTTAGAAAATCAGGATGACGTCCAGAAAGTTTATACTAATTCATAATTAATTTTTATGAGAATCCTCGGTATTGACCCCGGCAGTACCCGCATCGGTTACGGCTTGATTGACAAAAAAGGAAGTGATTTGAAATTTCTTAAAGCCGGCCTCTTAAAAATTTCATCTAAAAACAAAAACCAACGATTACTGGACTTGGAAAATTCATTTACCCAACTGCTTAAAAAAGAAAAACCCGATTTGGTCGCCTTGGAAAAACTTTATTTCGCCAAGAATTTAAAAACCGCCTTGGAGGTCAGCCAGTCGCGGGGGGTTTTAATCTTGATAATCTTAAAAAATAAACTGCCGCTGATTGAAATCTCTCCTTCCGAAGCCAAGCTGATAGTTGCCGGCGACGGCCGGGCCTCAAAAGAAGCCGTCGCCAAGATGGTCGGCCGGAGTTTGAAAATCAATACCGCCAAACAAATTGATGATATTACCGACGCGCTCGCTTTAGCAATCGCCGCCTGCAATATTTACCGCAATTCCCTGCGGGGGCTTGACCCCCGCACCAATTAAGTTTATATTTTTATTTAGGTTTTTCAGAAAGCTCAAAAATAAGAATATAGAATAAATTTTCTGGAAAATCAGTCCCTAGGGGTGGGACGAAAACTCAATTGGCGTGGGGGTTGACACGCAATAACTAACCAATATAATGACCGCAAAAGAGCAAAGGTCGTTAAAATTTTAAAACATATGGCCGAAGACATTTGCCCGGAATGCGGCAACACATTAGAAAATAACTCCTGCCCTGTTTGCGGCTTTGAAAAAGAAACGGAAAAAGAAGAGCCAGGAGAAACTCAGGAAACAGAACAATAAAAAGAATCAGAAAATAAGCCCCGTATGTCCCTATCAAACAGGGCTACGGGGTAAGTTTTATAAAATGATGCTTCCCTGCTTTTAAGATACTTGGTTTGCTGATAGAAATTTTTTGACGCCAATCTTTAACGATTTGGCCGTCTAAAGAAACCGCTCCCTGCTCAATTAATCGCTGGGCCCCGGAAAGAGATTTGGCTAAATCACACTTAACCAACAACTCTTTAGCCCCGATTGAGCGGGGGGTTATTTTTATGGTTTTGATTTGACTGGGCGCTTCTCCCTCGCTAAAAACTTTTATAAATTCTTCCTGAGCTTGACCGGCGGTTTTATTTCCGTGATAAAAGTTAACGATTTCCCGGGCTAATTTCAGTTTTTGATCTCGGGGGCTAAGATCAACAATTTCTTTTTGCGGCACCTCGGTAAGTAGTTGGAAATATCTGCTCATAATCTTATCCGGGATAGACATAATTTTTCCGAACATTTTAAACGGATCTTCGGTTAAGCCAATATAATTATCGGAACTTTTACTCATTTTTTTCGTCCCATCGGTTCCCTCCAGCAAAGGCACCGTAATAATATCTTGCTCCGGCTGGTTGAATCTCTGCTGGACTTTACGGCCCATCAGAAGATTAAATTTTTGGTCCGTTCCTCCAATTTCCACATCCGCCTTGAGCTCAACCGAGTCATAGCCCTGTAAAAGGGGGTAAATCAACTCCAAGAGACTTATATCGGCTTTCGCTTTTATCCGGCGCTGGAATTCTTCTCTTTCAATCAATTGGGCGTAGGTAAAACGGGAGGTAATCTTAACCACAAAATCCATCCCTTCCCTGGCATACCATTCGCTGTTATAACGGATTTCAACTTTTTTTATGTCTAATATTTTAGCGGCTTGCCGGATATAATCCGCCATATTTTTCTGAACTTCATTCTTGGTCAAAGGCTTCCGGGCGTTAGCCCTTCCCGATGGATCGCCGATCATCGCCGTAAAATCGCCCACCAAAAGAATGGCTTGATGGCCTAAATCCTGAAATTGTTTTAATTTTAAAAGAGGAACGGCGTGTCCCAAATGGAGATCCCGCATAGTGGGGTCGATGCCGAATTTTACTCTTAATTTCGCTCCGGATTTTAATTTTTCTTCCAAATGTTTTTTTAAAATCACCTCATCCGTCCCCTTGGTCAGTAAATTTTTAACTTTATCCTCTAATTTATCTTTCATTTTATTATTGTTATTATTAACAATAATACCACAATAAATGAAGCCAAAAAAGAAAAAAATTATAAAAATATTCGGTTTGATAACGCTTGTTGTTTTGATTTTAACGATAGTCGGTTTAATGTATCTGTTCTCGCTGATAAAAAATTTGCCTGTTTTGGGCCAAAACAGCGATAATCGGCTTGCCCAGTCAACCAAAATTTACGACCGGACAGGCAGGGTTTTGCTCTACGAAATCCACGGTCAGGAAAAAAGAACGGTCATTCCTTTTGAAGAAATTCCCGATTATATTAAGAAAGCGACTATCGCCGTTGAAGACCGTGATTTTTACAATCATCCCGCTTTTGATTGGAAAGCCATTGTCCGGGCGATTTTTAATAATTTATTCCGCGGCCAAAGCCAGGGCGGCTCCACTATCACCCAGCAGCTGGCTAAAAACGCTTTTCTTTCTCCCGAAAAAACTCTCCAGAGAAAAATAAAAGAGCTCGCCTTGGCCATTGAGTTAGAACGTCGCTACACTAAAGACGAAATTTTAACTTTTTATCTTAACCAAATCCCTTACGGCTCAAATATCTACGGCGTTGAAACCGCGGCCCAGACCTATTTCAATAAATCCGCCAAGGAGCTTAATTTGGCTGAAGCCGCCGACCTCGCCGCCGCAATCCAGGCGCCCAGTTATTATTCTCCCTGGGGTTATCACTTAGACGAACTTAAAAAACGCCAGGAATTTATCTTGGGCGAAATGTTAAAACTGGGGTTTATTGACACCGACCAAAAAGACCAAGCTATAAAAACGAAACTGGTTTTTGCTCCGCCATCTCTTAGTAATATCAAAGCTCCGCATTTTGTTATGGAAGTAAAAGAATATTTAGATAACCGCTACGGAGAAGAAATGGTCCAAAAAGGCGGCTTAAAAGTCATCACGACGCTTGATTATGAACTGCAAAAATCAGCGGAAACAGCGGTGACTGAAGGCGCCCAACGCAATGACGACCTCTATCAGGGAAAGAACGCCGCCTTGGTGGCTCAAGACGCTAAAACAGGCCAGATTTTAGCGCTGGTTGGCTCCCGCAACTATTCTGATATTAAGAATGAGGGTAACTTTAATGTCGCTACCCAGGGACTGCGCCAACCCGGTTCCGCGCTCAAACCCTTCGTTTATCTGACCGCTTTCAAAAAGGGCTACACCCCGGACACGATATTATTTGATGTGCCTACTGAATTTACCGCCAATAATCCCCTTTGCCCCGCGATAGTTGATTTCAGCAACGAAGACCCGGCTTGCTTTCATCCCCACAATTTCGATAAACAATTCCGGGGTCCGGTTGATTTAAAAAACGCTTTAGCGCAATCTATCAACGTGCCTGCGGTTAAGACGCTTTATCTGTCTGGTTTGGATAATGTTTTAAAAACTCTTCACGATTTCGGCATCACCACCTTAAACGACCCCCAACGTTACGGCTTATCGCTGGTTTTGGGCGGCGGCGAAGTCAAACTTATAGATTTGGTTGAGGCCTATTCCGTTTTAAGCCAGGAAGGGATCAAACATTCCCAAACCATGATTTTGAAAATTGAAGACAGTAATGGAAAAATTCTGGAAGAATATCAAGACCAAATTACAAAAGTCGTTGACCCGCTTTATCCGCGATTAATCAATAATATTCTTTCCGACAAAGATTTGCGCCAGTCGCTTTTTGCTTCCAGTTTGAATCTTACGTTTTTTCCCGACCAGGAAGTCGCCTTAAAAACCGGTACCAGCAACGACTTCCATGACGCCTGGGCCCTGGGTTATACTCCCTCTTTGGTGGTTGGGGTTTGGGCCGGTAATAATGACAATGCCCCGATGCAGCAACAAGCCGGCAGCATTCTGGCGGCCGTTCCTATCTGGCACGCTTTTATGGAAGATGTTTTTAAAAAAGCGACCACCACTGAAACCTTCACCCGACCGGATTTAGTTTCGGCCGAAAAACCAATTCTCCGCGGCGAAGCGGTAATCAACTATCAGGTCAATGGCGTGGAGTACCCGCAAATTCATGACATTCTTTATTATATAAACAAAAACAACCCCCAGGGACCAATTCCTCAAAATCCCCAAGACGATCCCCAATTCCAAAACTGGGAAGAAGAATTGATGGACTGGCTGAAACAAAATCTTCCTGATTTCAACCGTTATAACCAAATGCCGCCCGGCCTAACCCAAAATTCCAATACCGGGCAAAATTCCAAACTGGAAATCATCGCCTTTTCTCCTAACAACGGGGATTTTGCGAAAGACGCGATAAGTGTCAAGGCCACGAT
Organism: Minisyncoccota bacterium; assembly: GCA_036169835.1. Lineage (GTDB taxonomy): Bacteria > Patescibacteriota > Minisyncoccia > UBA6257 > MFKM01 > MFKM01. The sequence continues at coordinate 13,551 of JAVHOD010000025.1, forward strand.
AACCTCGGATGTAAATCTGAATAAAATTGAACTCTATCTTAATAATCAATTAATTGACCGCAAAAGCCCGGGGTCTCTCGGGGTGTATGAATATCAATACCAAATTACCAATCAAAAAATTGAACTCCAAAATTCCCTTAAAATAAAAGTTGACGATGTTTCCGGGAATTCCGCCGAAAAAGAAGTGATTGTCTTTTCGCAATAACAATCTAAGCCCTAATCGGCATCAAAATATAAAACCAATTTTTATCAGCCGGAGACTTAACCACCGCCGGTTGATTGTCATTGTTAAATCCCAGGATAATTTCTTTATCCTCCAACGGCTTCAATCCGTCAAGCAGATACCGGCCGTTAAAGGAAATATCCAGATTATGCCCGTTGATTTTGGCCGGCAATAAATAATGATTCTCCCCAACGGCGCTGTCGGCGGAATAAATTTCCAAAAATTTTTTATTTTCCCCGATTTTTAATTTTATCTCATTGACCCGGCCGGAAAAAATACTGGTCAGTTTCAAAGCATTCACCAATTCGCTTTTATTAATCACCAATTCGCTTTTAAGCTCTTGAGGAATAATGCTTTGATAATCGGGAAATTTTCCCTCTATCAACCGCGAAATAATTTCCAATTCCCCCGTTTTAAACAGTATCTGATTTTGATTTACGGAGATATCTAATTCACTGTCATTAGGGACTGTTTTTAAAATCTCCTGAAGGGTTTTTAAGGGAATTATAATTTCAAATCCCTCTTCAAAATTGCTTTTAAATTGGTCGGCGGAAATAATTTTCTCCGATAATCTGAAGCTGTCTGTGCCGGTTAGTTTTAAATAATCAAGTTGATAACCGAATAAACACCCGTTGATTTCCGGCCGAATTTCCGAATACTGGATACTATTAATGACTTTTAATAAAGCTGACTTAAAAATCCCGGAATTGATTTTTATAAATTTATCAGTGTGATTGATTTTAGGAATAATCGGAAAATCCTCCGGATTTAACCCCTGAACCGTCGCTTCGTAATTGTCGGTTTTTATTAATAAATTAAAATTTTTATTTTCTAATGTAATTCTCTCAGTTGTCAGATTATTGATAATATTGGAAAAAATATTTAAAGGGATTGTTAAGGAACCGCCTTCTATGATTTTTCCCGGCACCCGATAATTAACCGCTAATTCCAAATTAGTGGCCGAAAAAATAATTTTATTATCCTCACTCTTAATAAGAATATTTTTTAAAATCGGTAAATTTAAGTTATCCCCAGTCGCGCCCTCAATGGAATGTAGTGCTTCTTTTAAGTTATTATTTAATATAATTAATCTCATAATAGTAGTAGTGTCGGCTTAAATTGGGGAATTATTATTATTTTGTTTTAAAATATGGATTTTTATTTAAAATAACTTGTGGAAATTTTTTGGGAAACCGGGGATAAAATCAATTATTTTTTTCCGCCCGCCGGCGAATCCATTTTTTATCCTCTTTTTATCAAGTTTATATTAACAATAAATTCACAACTTATCCAGATATTAAACAGATTTATTTATTAATTCTTTTATTAAAATTATTTTTTGGTTCAAAACCGGGTTTTGATTAATTTCTTTGGAAATTTTTTCGCAGGCGTGGATAACGGTGGTGTGGTCTCTTTTCCCGAGTTTTTCTCCGATAAAAGGATAAGAGGCGTTAAGCATTTCTCGAAGCAGATACATGGCAATTTGGCGCGGCTCGACCACCTCTTTCTTTTTACATTTAGCGATTAAATCAGTTGGCGAAATTTCAAAAAATTCAGCTACGGTTTTTGTCACGTCGTTGGGGCTGATGTTTTTTGTGTTAACCCGCACCACCTCATTGATAATTTCTTCCAGTTTCTGGCTGTCAATTTTCTCTTTTCTGACGTCCTCTAGAAAAACAACTTTATTCAAAACCCCCTCTAATTCCCGGATGTTCTTTTTAACCTTACTGGCTATTAATTCCAGGGTCTTATCGTCTATTTGCCATCCATTTTCCTGGGATTTTGCCCTCAAAATGGCCAATCGGGTCTCATAATCGGGATAGCTGATATCGGCGATCATTCCGCCCTCAAAACGCGAGCGTAGCCGTTCTTCAATAGTGGGGATGGCGGCCGGCGGCCGGTCCGAGGACATTATTATCTGTTTGTTGTTTTCATAAAGAGCATTAAATGTATGGAAAAATTCTTCTTCGGTTCTTTCCTTTCCGCCGATAAATTGGATATCGTCAATTATTAAAACATCAACATCCCGATATTTTCTTTTAATATCGTCCATTTTTTTATTGCGAATCGCCCAAATAACATCATTGACGAATTTTTCCGAAGTGACATAAAAAACTTTTACCTTATTTTTGTAAATATTTTTAATTTCGTTGCCGACTGCCTGAAGGAGGTGGGTTTTGCCCAAACCCACGCCGCCGTAAATAAAAAGAGGATTGTATTTTTTCCCGATATCTTTCATTACCGCCATCATCGCGGCATAAGCCAATTCGTTGGAAGAGCCGACAATAAAAGATTTTAAGGTATAGCGGGGGTTGAGATTGGATTCGGGGTCAATTTTTAATTCAATCAGCGGTCTTTGGTTGTCGGTTTCAGTAATAGTTTCTAAATTAACCCCCTTCTTGGTTTTTATTAAATTTTTTTGAGGTTGGCTTTCAACAGTGTATTCAACAACCCTGATAGAACTGTCTAAATTTCTTAATGACCCTAAAATTAATTTATGATAACGGTTTTTTACCCATTCTTTCGCAAAATTATTTGGCAGTCCGACTAACACTGTGCCGTCGCCTTCTTTTTTATCGATAAGACGACTGTTCTTCAGCCAAGTAAGAAAGTCCGGTCGAGAAAGTTGAATTTCTATTTCTCCTAAAACTCCTTGCCAGAGATCGTTGAGGTCCATATTAGTCATTGTTTTTATTCTAAACTATAAAAACTACAAAGCAAGATTGCAAAAAAATACCTTTTGTGATTTACTTGTTGATAAGTTGGGGATAAGTGTTTAAAATCAGATAAAATGTCAATTACCTACCAGCCAAAAAAGAAAAAAAGAAGCAGAGTCCATGGGTTTCTTAAGAGAAAGAGAACCACTGGAGGCCGACGAACGATAATCAGGCGCCGACAAAAAAATCGGAAAAGATTAACGGTTTAATTTTATG
>JAVHOD010000025.1:16806-19598 GCA_036169835.1 Minisyncoccota bacterium
TATGTTTAATAAGCTGCTTTATCAGCCAATTCTTGAGTTTTTGATATTTATTTATAAATATATCGCTTTCCATGACTTGGGCTTGGCTATTGTTTTGTTAACCATCTTTATAAGATTGTTGCTTTTGCCGTTTTTTTATCATGGGGCGAAGGAGCAGACAAAAATTCAAAGATTACAGCCATTGGTTAAAAAAATTCAGGAAGACCACAAACACGACAAAGAAAAACAAACCCAGGCCCTGATGGCGCTTTACAAAGAACACAGCATTAATCCCTTCTCCAGCATCTTGCTTTTGATTATTCAATTGCCGATTTTAATCGCCCTTTACCGGGTTTTTCTAACCGGGCTTTCCAATACTATTTTTGATAATTATAATTTTTTGGGGTTAATTAATTTAAACCAGAAAAGTTTTTTAATAACGATTTTGGCGGTTCTGGCGCAATATCTGCAGGGACGGCTGATGTTGCCGAAAAACGGAACCGGCCAGACGACCGGCGCTGACAAAACCAGTCAGGCGATGCTATTATACATAGGACCGGCGCTGACGCTTGTTGTTTTAATCAATCTCCCGTCCGCCCTCGGTCTTTATTGGTTGGTTTCTTCGCTTTTTTCTTTGGGTCAACAAATTTTTATCAATAAAAATTTAGAAAAACATGGAACAATTATTGGAGAAAATAAAAAAACTGCTTGAGTTGATGGGGGCGGAGGATTTTGAAATTAATTTCAATGAACCGTCTAAAAGATTTTCAATTACCCTTAACGATCCTCTGATCGCCGAGGATTTACCGGGTTTTCTGGAGGATTTTGAATATCTGATTAATCTGATTTCCCAGAAAGAAAACCAGCAAAAAGTGTGGCTGGACGTGAATAATTACCGCCGGGAGCGCGAACGATTAATCGTTGAATTGGCCAAAGCCGCCGCTCACAAAGTGACCCTTAGCAAAGAAGAAATTCAATTGCCGCCGATGAACGCTTACGAGCGCCGGCTGGTTCATTTGGAAATCGCCTGTCATCCCGACCTGAAAACCGAAAGCGTTGGCGAGGGGAAAGAAAGAAGAGTGGTGATTAAACCGATAACTAATCTTTAATTTCTAAACTATAGAGTTGATTGTCGTAGCGATTGATAAAAAGAATTTGATTGCCGAGAATTTTTAAATCAGAGGCGTCAATTATTTTCCCTTCGGTAGGGGCGAAAATCAGTTCCGGGGCGACCAAGTTATTTAAATTAAACTTATAAAACGCGTCTATAGTGTAAATTGATTTTTGAAGATAATCATCCGGCCAGTTTATTTTGGGATTGGCTGAAGTGAAAAGGAAGCAATAAAGAGAGTCGGATTTTAAGACGCATTTGTCCGGCAGAACCATTATTGAAAAATTATTTATGGTTTGTCCGGCCCAGTTAATTAAACTGCTTTGTTGATTTTGAAATTTCAAGCCCAAATCTTCTTTCAGCCATTTAATCATCAGGCCATTGCCCGGCGCGACAATTTCGGTAAAAGCGGGACTGGCGGGTTTGGGAAAATCAAGGCGCCAAGCCGAACCCATCACCGAATTGGACGGTTTGTCGGTAAAAATCATTGCGTCCGGTCTTAACCAACTCATTTTTAAATCTTGAAGAGAGAAATTTTTAATGAGTATTGTCGAGGCCTTCGTTTTTTGTTTGGGGTCGCTTGAAAAATACTTAGCTAAATCAAGGATAACTAAATCGGTCTGATTATTTTGGTTTATAATGGCAGCCAATCTTTTTCCTTCAGGCGACCAGGCCACTGATTTAATCTCTAAGGGCAGAGGCGACCAGGTGCTGCTTGCCAAGTCAAAAATACTGAATTGGGGCTGATGCGGGTTGCCGAAAGCGAATACAACTTTTTGGCCGTCAGGCGACGGCAAGATGAAATTGATATTTTTAATTGTCTGTTCTGAAAGATAAGTATTTTGAGGAGTGCCGATTTTGGCGATTTTGCCTTCGGAATTAACATAGAAAATTTCTTGGCTCGTGGAAGCTGTCCAATAATCAAGAACCGGTTCCTGGGAAACAATTTTTAGTTGGTTCGCCGATTGTTGCGCATTTGTTGATTTTGTTTCCGGTTTGGCGGTAGTAGCCGTCGAAGCTGCCCGGCTTATAAAATAGTAAATAACCCAGCCAAGCGCCAAAACTCCGACTATCCCCACTATGATTGCTAAAATTTTGCGCATATTTTTTTAAAATATATTTTATTTTATCGTTTTTGAAACACAAAACGCGTTGTTCGTATTTGAAAGCACTTTCCCCGAAGGAATTTGTTCACAAATGCCGCTGCTTATAGCATCCGTCGATTGCCAGCCGTCTTTTTGAAGATCTTTAAACGTTGCATCTGTTGCATATTGATATTGATAAGTTCCTCCGTTTCCTGTCGCTTCAATTACTCCCGGAGCGACTTCTGTTACCCCCGGGGCGATTTCTTTTGTCGTTGGAGCGGAAGTCGGTTGTCCCGGCGGTATCGCCGTCGTCTTTGCTTGTTTGCCAGAAGCGCAACAGAAAGAAAGAGCGTCAGACGTAGCAACGCCTCCACACTTACTAGGGTCTACCTGCGTGCTTCCTTCGGGGCAAAGATATTGGCCGTTCCCGTTTCCTTGGTCTTGGTAGACGGCCTGTGTCCATTTATATTCTGCATATCCGCTACCTATGCCTGTGGTGGGCGCCGTTGGCACTTTTAAAATATCTATTTTCGGGTCGGTTAAACTTACTAATTTCGGGTCGATGGTGTAAAGAATCAGATAAGCGCCAAAAAGCAGGGCAATGCCCCAAAGCGCCT
>JAVHOD010000026.1:0-4165 GCA_036169835.1 Minisyncoccota bacterium
GGTGTCGGTGGAAAGAGAAGTGCCGCCGGGACCAATCGGGGTGGGGAAACCGGTTGTGGTGGTCGCGGAAGAAAACTGAAATTTTACCGCCGTGCCGGCTGGCTGACAAATTGTTGAAGTCGAAGAATCGCATTTCCACATAATGCTGTTAAAAGCGGCACCGCCGGAAACACCGGTATCAAAAATAGCAGAAAGAAGAGTGCTGGTAGTCGCCGCCGCCACTACCCAAGAAGTTTTAACTTTATAGTTTGAAGTAGCGCAGGTGTCGCCGATGCCGGAATTATTACAATTGAAACTTATCCAACCAACCACATCGTTCCAGGCCCAGCCGGAAAAATTACCAGAGGAACTGTCAATAGTCACTCTATAATTAAAACTGGTGCAGGTCGGGTCTAAATCGCCGCAGTAAAAACTTATCCAGCCGATGGCCTCGCTCCAAGCAAAGCCTGAGAGGTTGCCACTACCGTCATTAGTAATCTTCCAATTAGAATAGGTAGTGCCACAGCCAGCCGGCGGACTTGGCGAAGTGGCGCAGTCAAAAGCGATGTATCCGACCGAAGAACTGGCATAACCGGTTAATTGCGTGGAACTGACATTAACGTTTCCGGTTGAATACAAGTCAATCCAGCCGACCACATCGTTCCAAGCCCAATGCTCGGTGGAAGTTGCGGAAATATTAGTGGAAGCCGAAACCGAAGAAGTAAAAAGTAGAAATCCAAAAAAACTAAATGCCAATATCAAAGTGAATTTCCATTTTGAAAAATTCATACTATAATTATAGTATAATATAGCAAAGATGAAAGAAATATTTATTAATAAAGACATCAAATGGATAGACATTACTTCCCCGGCGAACACTGATGTCCAATTCTTGAAAAAGCATTTTAATTTTCACCCGATAGTCCTTGACGAATTACTCCATCCATCCGACCGCTCAAAAGCGGAGCACTACGATGGCTACGTTTTTCTTGTGATTCATATGCCGAACTACAACCCGGATACGCACTGTTGCGAAGAAGCGGAAATTGATATTTTGGCCACTAAAGACGCTTTTATCACGGTTCATTATGGAAATTTGGAGCCCTTGGAGCAATTTGAAAAACTTCTTTTAAATGAAAAATTAAGAAGCCACATCAACGGCACGGGCCAATTGGTTTATTATTTCTTGGGCGAGATAGACAAATTCTCCCTGCGCCAGCTCGGCCATATAGAAGAAAAAGTGAAAAAAATCAGCAGAGATTTATTCAAAGGCAAAGAACGGGAATTGCTGGAAGAAATTTCCTATGTCAAAAGAGACCTCGCGGCCTTGGGAATAATCACCTGGCCGGAACGAAATATTTTAGAATCTCTCATTAACAGCGGAACTCATTTCTGGGGCGAAAAGATGCGGGTTTATTTCAATGACGCCCTGGGAGACCACTGGCGGGTTATCCATACCTTAAACAATTTAAGAGAAACCCTCACGGCTTTTGAGCAAACTAATTCCCAACTCCTTGATTTCAGAACTAATGAAGTAATGAAAATTTTAACTATTATTGCTTTCCTGACTCTTCCCCTGACTTTATTTGTTTCGGTTATACAGGTTGGCATATTCAGCGATTTTTTCAGCAATAGACCAATTCTTATCTGGACGCTTTTAGGATTAACGGTTGCGGTATCCGCTATTCTAATTATTTACTTCAGAAAAAGAAAATGGTTATAATCCCTATATGCTCAAACTTCCTCCACAAGACATTGAAACTGAAAGAGCGGTTTTAGGAGCGCTGATGGTTGATTCCGGCGCCATTATCAAAGTAGCCGATTTTCTTTTTCCGGATGATTTTTATAAACCGGCCCATCAAAAAATATACGAAGTTGTTCTTGATTTGTTTACCAACAGCCAGCCGATAGACCTGTTAAGCGTTTCAACGAAACTCAAGGAAAAAAAATCGCTGGATGAAATCGGCGGCGTGAATTATCTCACTGATTTAATCAACGAAGTGCCGACGGCTTCGCATATCGCTCATTACGCCAAAACGGTCAAAGAAAAAAAAGTTCTGCGCGACCTTATCCAAACCTCGGCTGAAATCAACGAAAAAGTTTATGAAAATATTGAAGTGGAAGACCTCCTGGACGAAGTTGAACAAAAAATTTTCAACATTACCCAGCATTCCCTGCCGCAAAAATACATTAAACTGAAAGACGAACTGCAGGCGGCTTATGAAAGAATTGAGAAACTGCACCGCGGCGAAGAAATTATGAGAGGAGTAGCCACCGGCTTTACGAAACTTGACGATAATCTTTCGGGGCTACAGCGTTCCGATTTTATCATTCTCGGCGCCCGCCCTTCGCTCGGCAAAACCGCTCTTGCCTTGGATATCGCCAGGCACGCCGCCGTCAAAAATAAAATACCGGTAGGAATATTTTCTTTGGAAATGTCGCGGGAACAGGTTGTTGACCGGCTGATTGCCGCCGAAGCCAATGTGACTCTCTGGCGGTTGCGCACCGGCAAATTAAACGACCAGCTGGAATTTGGAATGATTCAGGAAGCATTAGACCGGCTTTCCCAGGCGCCGATTTTTATTGACGACACCCCTTCGCCCAGCGTTCTTCAAATTCGCTCGGCGGCAAGAAGATTACAGCTTGAGCAGGGATTGGGATTAGTCATAGTTGACTACTTGCAGTTAATCCAACCCCGAACCAATTCCGATAATATCGTTCAGCAAGTTACTGAAATCTCCCGAGGGCTCAAGGCCCTGGCCCGGGAGTTAAAAACTCCGGTCTTAGCCCTTTCTCAGCTTTCCAGAGCGGTTGACCAAAGATAAATAAAAATTCCGCGGCTCTCGGACTTAAGAGAATCGGGTTCGTTGGAACAGGACGCCGACGTAGTGATGTTTATCTGCCGAAAAAATTGGGAAAGAAACGATGCCAGCCCCGAAGAACTAAATTTGACGGAACTTATCATCTCCAAACACCGCAATGGGCCGACGGGCAGCGTGGAATTAATGTTTGACCCGGATAGAGTCAGTTTTAAGAATATAGACAAGACGCATCAAGAAATATAACCAAATGACTTTACGACTGACGACTTATGACTTACGATTTAGGTGGGTTTTAAAAATCACAGGTCATTAGTTATAAGTCATAAGTTAGTTATGTTCCCAGACCCGATTAAAAATTTTATTGAAATTTTTTCCAAACTTCCTTCAATCGGGCCAAGGTTGGCAACCCGGCTGGCTTTCTATCTGGCAAACAGCGGAAAAAACGAAATTGAAAATCTGGAAAAATCAGTCGGCAATCTGAAAAAACTCAAAACCTGCGAGCGTTGTTTTTTTATTTATACCGAGAATTGCCCCGTCTGTTCCGATAAAAACAGAAATAAGGATATCATTGCCATAGTTGAAAAAGAAAACGATTTAATTTCGCTGGAAAAAACCGGAAAATTCAGCGGCCAATATCTTATTCTGGGTGGCTTGGCGAAAAACGGCGAATTGGACCCCAAACAAAAATTGCGGCTTAAGAGTTTGACTGAAAGAATCAAAAAAGAATTCGGCGGGCAGGTGAAAGAAATCATTATCGCTTTAAGTCCTACGACCTTCGGCGATTTCACCGGTTCTTTAATTGAAAAAGAACTGAAACCTCTGGCTTATAAAATCAGCCATCTGGCGAAAGGCGTGCCGACCGGGGGAGAAATTGAGTTTGCCGACGAAGAAACTTTAAAAAGCGCCCTGGAAAAAAGAATATAAATATTCTGAATTACTATATAATAAAATAAGCCCGAGTTTATCGGGCTTATTTTATTGAAACTATCTCCAAATCCGTATAATGCTGGCGGTGGCCCGCTTTCTTCCGGCGGCGGGTTTTGGACTGGTAGCGGAAAACGATTTTCTTTCTTTCTCTCCCCTGTTTTAAAATTTTAGTTTCCACTTTTTTGCCGTCCAAATACGGGGCGCCGATTTTTATTGCCTCACCCTCGGCTAAAAGCAAAACTTTAATTTCGCCGACTTTGGGCGATTGAATTTTAATCTTGTCACCTTCTTTAATTAGAAATTGTTTTCCGTTGACTTCAATTACCGCGAACATAAATTTATTATCAATTTACGGAAATTATAACCGCTATGGCAATTAAAGTCAAAGCCGAAGCCGCCAAGCTGATATAAGCGAAAACAAAAGACAAAAAACGCTG